>JBFMCJ010000382.1 GCA_040754675.1 Bacillota bacterium | reverse complement strand
AAGAGGGGCGTGCACGTGGTGCAGGGGTGCACGTGGCGCACCCCGGGGTGCACGTGGCGCACCCGAAGGAAGAGGGGCGTGCACGTGGTGCAGGGGTGCACGTGGCGCACCCCGGGGTGCACGTGGCGCACCCGAAGGAAGAGGGGGTGCACGTGGTGCAGGGGTGCACGTGGCGCACCCAACCTCCCGGAATCTCTAATAAGAATCCTCCTCATAAGAATCCTCCTCAAGAGGAGGAAATACCCAACGAGCTCGCGGCCTTCGACTCCGAGCTCAGACGGCTCCCCGGCTACCACCCGACGCCGGGCTTCTATCAGAAGGTCCTGGAGAAGTACGGGCAGCTCGACCTACTCGAGGAGGCCGTCGGAATCGCGAGCTGGTTCGACACGCCGAGCAAGCGGTTCAAGCCGACCCCACGCGCGGCCGGCCGGCAATGCAGCACCCTGTTCGTTCTGCGCTGGCTGGCCAGGTCGCTGGCCCAGCTCCAGGAAGACCACGGGAGGCCACGACATGATGCAGCGACTCGAGCGAATCGACTGGGCGCGGATCAGGGCCAACCTCGAGGCGAGGATCCCGGCCCTGGCGTCCATGGACTGGAACAGCGAGACACCATCCGATGACGAGCCGGCCTGCTCCACCTGCCGCGATGCCGGCTACGTCAGATACGACGTGCCGTACGACCACGAGGACTTCGGCAAGCTCACGCCGTGCCCCGCCTGCGGGCCGCGCCGGCGGCAGGAGCACCTGGCGAGGCTCGCACGTCGGATCAGCGAGCACGCCGGGCTCGGCGAGAGGCAGCGCTCGCTGACGCTGGACAACTTCGAGCCCTATCCCGGCAACGAGGCTGCGCTCGACGCCGCCAGGCGCTTCGTCGCCAGGGGCATCGACCAGGGCGCGTGGCTCGTGATCCAGGGCCGGGAAACCGGGACGGGCAAGACCCACCTGCTCGCGGGCATCGCCAACGCGGCCATCGCCCGCGGTATTCCGACCCTGTACAGCTACGTGACCGAGCTGCTGGACCACCTGCGCGCCGGCTACTCGCGGAGGGACGAGCCGGAGCCGGCCGACCTGGGAGACTTCGAGGAGCGGTGGAACCGCATCAAGTCAATACGGCTCCTGCTGCTGGACGACTTCGGCGCCCAGGTCGACCGGCCCTGGGTCCGCGAGCGGTTCGAGGCGTTGTTCGATGCCCGCCTCCGCGACGGTCTGCCCACGGCGATCACCACCAACCTCGTCGGCAGCGACTGGCTCAGGCTGTCCGACCGGATCCGCGATCGGTTCGACCGCTACGAGCCGGCCGCCGTCGTCGAGGTGCGGGCCATCAAGTATCGGATCTGGAAGCGGCATCAGACTGGAGGTGAATCGTGAAGCTTTCTTGCCTTCAAGAGAAGCTGGATAGGGGACTGAAGGTCGTCAGCAGGGCCGTTCCCACCAAGGGCACCCTGCCGCATCTCAGCAACGTCTTGCTGGCCACCGATCAGGGTCGCCTCAAGCTGGCGGCCACCAACCTGGAGGTCGCCATCAGTTGCTGGATCGGAGCCAAGATCGAGGACGAGGGATCCATAACCGTTCCCGCCAACCTGCTCGCCGAGTTCGTGCGCTCCCTGCCCAACGACCGCATCGACCTGACGCTCTCCGAGCGCAGCCGAACGCTCCACCTGCGCTGCGCCCGCTTCGAGGCCAACGTCAAGGGCATCGACGCCGAGGAGTTCCCAACCATACCCTCCGCGGGCGACGGCTTCCGGATCCAGGTGGACGCCGCCACCCTCCACGACAGCATCGCCCAGGTGGCCTTCGCCGCGGCGGCCGACGACAGCCGGCCCGTGCTGACCGGCGTCCTGGTCACCTTCAGCGGCGACACCATGACCATGGTGGCCGCCGACGGGTTCCGCATGGCGGTGAAGACGGCGACGCTCCCCTCCAGCGCGGAGCACGACGCCAGCGTCATCGTGCCGGCGCGAGCGCTGCGGGAGCTTGGCCGGATCGTGGCCGACACGGAGGAGCCGGTGGAGGTCTCCCTAACCCCGAACCGCAACCAGGCCCTCTTCAGGGTCGGCAACGTGGAGCTGGTGTCCAGGCTGATCGAGGGGCAGTTCCCCGACTACAAGAAGATCATGCCGCCCCCCAGCCCCAACCGGGTCATCGTCAGCACCGGGGAGTTCCTCAACGCCAACCGCGCTGCCTCCATCTTCGCGCGAGACAACTCCAACATCGTGCGGCTGCAGTTCACGCCGGGGGAGGAGGGGCTGACGCCGGGCAAGATGACCATCACGGCCACCAGCGCCGAGGTCGGCGACAACGTGGGCGAGATCGACGCCAGTGTGGCCGGCCAGCCGCCGCAGATAGCCTTCAACTGCCGCTACCTGGACGAGCTGTTGAAGGTGCTGGAGAAGAGCTCGCAGCTCTCCCTGGAGGTCACCTCCTCCTCCAGCCCCGGAACCTTCCGGCCGGTGGGAGACGAGCAGTACCTCCACGTCATTATGCCGATGTGTCGGGACCGACCATGAGCGTGGCGATAGAGGCGACCCCTCGGGCGGGTCCCGAGACCTGCCGGCCTCGACGGCGGCGGCTGAAGACAATCTGCACCTGCGGCGCGTGCAAGTCGTGCAGGCTCCGCCGTGCCTGGACAGAGGGCAAGTTCGACAATCGCCGCCGGACTCCGATGTGGGACGAGTGGACGCCCGCGGAGGAGCAGCTCCTCTGCCAGCTCGCCGGCACCATGGACCTGGGCGAGATCGCCCGGATCCTGAGCGAACGCTTCGGGGTGCCCCGCACGCGGAACGCCGTGGACGTCCGGTGCCAGCGGCTCGGGGTCTCGCACTGGGCGAAGGGAATGAGCCTGACCGAGATGGAGAGGCTCTTCGGACTCGACCACCGGGCCATCGTGCGGCATTGGGTCGACACCGGCCTCCTCGCGGCCCGTCGCTGGTCGGGCCGGGGCCCACACCCCGGCTGGTGGTTCGAGCCGGCCGACGTGGAGCGCTTCATCCGCGAGCATCCCTGGGCGTATGACTGGACGCGAATGAAGCGCGGCCACCGGCTCACCCGCCTGGCGGAGGTGGTCAACCGCGCCGATCCGTGGTTGCCGTATGAGCAGCTCCGGCGCTACGTGGGCATCGCGAAGGTCAACCTGGACCGGTGGCGCCGGCGGGGACTGGTGCCCCACAAGCGCCGGCCCGGAGCCGGCGGCTACGGCCAGATCGTCATCCGGGCTCGGGATTTCAGGCCGATCAAGCAGGCGATCGAGCGGGCCCGGGCGGAGGCGCGCCGGGCGCGATCCGGGAGCGCATGATGAGAGAGGTGAGGATGGACATTCAGTTTACTCGCGGTCGGCTGACGGCAGTCTCGCGCATCCTTCAGGAGGCGAAGAACACGCTCATGTACGACGCGGATTGTGTCTCGGTAGCGTGCCGGGATGAGTACTGTGACGATCCAGAGTGGCAGGTGATAGCCACCCGGCTCATGGAGGCCGCTGCCGATATCCAACGTGCCCGAGAGGACGTTGAGGAGGCAAACACCCGGCTGTGGCAGCAATACCTGCATGGTAACTGACACACACACGGAGGCCTACCAAATGGGTGACAAGGTCGGAGCATCGATTCCCACATACCGCGAGCAACGCGGCTGGAGCCTCAGCGAGTTGAGCCGCCGCAGTGGAGTGTCCAAGGGATATTTACACGAGCTGGAAAGGGGGGACGCAGAGCCGACGGTTGGCACGTTGAGCAAGCTGGCTGCCGTCGTCGAGGTGCGGGCCATCAAGTATCGGATCTGGAAGGGGCATCAGGCGGCGACCCGCGTCGCCGGACAAGACACCCTGATGGGAGGATGAGATGACGACTGAGGCCAACGAGAGAATCGAGATCAGCGCCGAGGACAGGGAACGCTATCCGGTCCCGGGCGACTCGGCGTTCCAGGGCGAGGACGACGGCGAGAAGCGGGACTTCATCGTGTCCGCGGACCTGGCCATCCG
>JBFMCJ010000381.1 GCA_040754675.1 Bacillota bacterium | reverse complement strand
CAGCGGCCCTGCGGGACGCGGTCGTCGCGCGTCGCACCGTGCGGTTTCTTACCTGCCTGGAGCCGCAGCGGGTGCTGGGTGCAACGGTGGTGGGTGCGGAGGAGCCGCTAGCCTGGGCGGGTATAGATTCAGAGAGCGCCAAGCTCGTTTACCGCGCGGCGAAGGGGTATGCAGGCTCGCCCCCGTCTGCTTGCGCAGGACAGGTCGATGTCGACGCCGCGGGGGAACGTTGGAAGGTGTTCGTCGAACAGATTGAGGCGGGACCGCTTCTCCTGATTTGCGGAGGGGGTCACATTGCGCTGCCTCTGTGCCGGATGGGGAAAATCCTTGGCTTTGCAGTTGTGGTGGTGGATGACCGCCCGTCGTTCGCCTCGGTGGAACGTTTTCCCGAGGCTGATCGGGTGATATGTTCGCCCTTTGAGAAGGCCCTGGAAGGGTTTCCCGTGGACGGTGCCACCTACGCGGTGGTCGTCACGCGGGGTCACCGTCACGACCTGGAGTGCGTGCGGAAGTTGCTCGGGCGCGGCGCCGGGTATCTGGGTATGATCGGCAGCCGCCGGCGGGTGGCGGGGGTGTTCAAGCTGTTACAAGAGGAAGGATGGCCCGAGGAAGAGCTCGCTCGGCTGCACTCCCCCATCGGGCTGGACATCGGAGCCGAAACCCCGGAAGAGATCGCTCTGTCCATCCTGGCCGAGATAGTCAAGGTGCGCCGCGGGGGCTCGGGGCGGTCCCTTTCTTTGGCCCAGCGTTTCCTTGCCTCGTGCTGCAGAGATGGCGGGTTGTCGGGGCGTGACTCGGGGTGTGAGGGTACTTTTCGAAAGTCTCCGCAACCTTCGCCCGATGGATGACGAAGGTCACACACGGTCCGGCACCGGAATCATATGCGCATCCGGCGGGGTTTTGAAGCAGGTTCCGCAGGGGCGGCGCACGGTGCTTTACGGCAACGCGCTTGAGCGACGGGGAGTGGTGTGGTTGAGGTTGCGCGAAGTGCGCTTAGACGAAGCGGTGGGATTGTCCCTGGCGTACGACCTCACGGAAATCGTGCCCGGGCAGCACAAGGGAGCCGTCCTGCGGCGGGGGCACGTGTTGACGGAGGCCGACCTGGAAGTCCTGCGCCGCATAGGAAAGTCTCACCTGCAGGTGCTCGAGCTGGGACCAGGTGAGGTGCACGAGGATGATGCCGCCCGTCGCCTGGCTCAAGCGATGGCCGGTCCTGGGATTGAGGTGAGCATGCCGGGGGAAGCATGGGCCGACCTGCGCGCCTCGCGGACTGGCCTCTTGAAGGTGGACTCCGTTCGGTTGCAACGGCTGAACCTCGTGGACGGGTTGCTGGTTGCCACCCGCCACGACAACTCGCCGGTGAAGGAAGGCGAGGTGGTGGCAAGGGCCAAGGTACGGGACCTGGCGGTGCGGGAGGAGGTGCTTCGGGAGGCGGAAGGCATCGCGGCAGGGCATCCCATGCTCTGCGTGCTTCCATACCGTAGGCTCCGGGCGGGGACGGTTATCACCGGCAGGGAGGTGTACGAGGGCCGGGTCAAAGACGCCTTTGGGCCCCTGCTCCGTTCCCGATTGGAGGAATACGGCAGCACGGTGACCCACATCGAGTTCGTGCCCGACGAAGTAGCGGAGATAGCGCGGGCCATCACCTCCATGCTCGGGAAAGATGTGGACATGGTGCTCGTGACGGGCGGCATGTCGCCGGACGATTCCACCGTGGAAGGTGTTCGTCGCAGCGGGGCAGAGGTGGTGTTTCACGGGGTCCCGGTTTCCCCGGGAGCGATGAGCGTGCTGGCCTATGCGGGAGAGGTGCCCGTCGTGGGCATCCCGGCCGGCCTCCTTGCCCGACAGCGGGGGTTCTTCGACTTGGTGCTGCCACGGCTGCTGGCGGGCGAGCGCCTGAGGAGGGAGGATGCGGTGCACTACGGCCACGGCGGGCTGTGCTGGGGGTGTACGGTTTGCGCGTTCCCGGCTTGCTCGTTCGGGAAGGGCGCATAGAAGGGGGCGGTAGATACGTGGTGTCGTCATCCTCATGCGAGGATCACGATGGCCAACGTGTGGCCCCAAAGCGCGCCCGGGGAGGCAGTTCGGACGGGCCTGGTGCCGGTCCTGCTGGCGGCCGTCCTCGTCGCCGTTGGGTGTGCGAGGGCCACGCAAGGCGAACTTACCGTTTCCGCCGCCGCCAGTCTGAAGGGTGCGCTTACGGAGGTGGCCCGGCTATACGAGAGCAGGCACCCGGGGGTAACGGTCCACCTTAACTTTGGCAGTTCGGGCAGCCTGGCGCGCCAGATCGAGCACGGCGCCCCGGTGGAGGTGTTCGTCTCGGCGGGAACTCGCGAGATGGACGCCCTGGAGCGCGGCGGGCTCATCGACCCGGCCACGCGCCGGGACCTCCTGTCGAACCGGATAGTGCTCGTGAGGGCCGCCGGGTCAAGCGTGCCCATCCGCGGGTGGGAGGACCTGGCTAGCCCGGCTGTGCGGCGGCTGGCCATGGGCACGCCCGAGACCGTTCCTTGCGGGCAGTACGGGAGGGAAGTACTGGAACACCTGGGTTTGTGGGACAGGGTGCAGAGGGAACTGGTATTTGCCAAGGACGTCCTGCAAGTCGTCAGCTACGTGAAGACGGGGAATGCGGACGCCGGGATCGTATTCCTGACCGACAGTCGGGACCCCGCGTTGCAGGTGGTGGCCCAGGCTCCTCCTGGTAGCCACCGTCCCGTGGTTTATCCTGCGGCCGTTGTAAAGTCCTCGCGCCATGCTCGCCTGGCACGCCAGTTCATGTCCTTCCTCGCGAGCCATGAGGCGATGGCCGTTTTCTCCCGTTACGGGTTCGTAGTGCCGGAGGAGGGGAAGTGAAGCCGTGGGTGGCTGCCTGCCGCCCGTACTGCTGTCCCTGCGCATTGCCGTGGTGGCCACGGCCGTTGTGTTTTTTCTGGGGACCGGGGCCGCCTGGGCCATGGTGAAGCTGCGCTGGCCCGGCAAGCGGGTGGTAGACGCGCTGTTCACCTTGCCTCTGGTCGTGCCCCCTACCGTCACGGGCTTTGTGCTCCTGGTGTTGCTGGGGAAGAACGGTCCGCTGCGGCGGCTGCTCGGGCTGGGCGGCGTCGAGATCCTGTTCACGTGGTGGGCCGGGGTGGTCGCCTCGGCTGTGGTGGCCTTTCCGCTCATGTACAGCGCGGCCAGAGCCGGCCTGCAAACCGTGGACGAGACGCTGGAGAAAGCCGCCCGCACCCTGGGGGCTTCGGAGGCAAGGATCTTCTTCACGGTCACCCTTCCCCTGGCCTGGCCGGGGTTGGGGGCGGGACTGGTACTCTCGTTTGCGCGGGCCCTGGGGGAGTTCGGGGCCACCCTGATGGTGGCGGGCAACATACCGGGGAAGACGCAGACCGTGCCGACTGCCATCTGGGCCGCTGCGGAGGCGGGGGACATGAGGACCGCTGGCCTGCTGGTGGTCATCATGCTGGTCTTCGGCTTCTCCGCCACCTGGGCGAGTCGTGCCTGGTCGGAATGGCGCTTCGGCAAGCACGTACGGGCCCGCAGGGGGTGAGACGTTGCTGAGCGTCAGGTTGCGCAAGAAGCTGCCCGACTTTACCCTTGAGGTGGATTTTGAGTGGGAGGACGGCATCCTGGTGGTGTTCGGTCCTTCGGGAGCGGGGAAGACCACGCTGCTAGACTGCTTGGCCGGGCTACAACGTCCGGACGAAGGCCGGGTCGAGCTCGGCGGTAGGGTATTGTTTGACTCGGAGCGGGGGATCAACCTGCCTGCACAGAAGCGCGGGATTGGCTACGTCTTCCAAAGCTATGCTCTTTTCCCCCATCTCACCGTCAAGGACAACGTGATGTACGGCATAAGGAGGTGCAAATGCCGGGACAACCGTTACCGCCTGAGCGTCCTTGAGGTGCTGGAGGCGCTGCGCATCACTCACCTGCAGAACCGGTACCCGGCCCAGCTCTCAGGGGGAGAGCAGCAGCGGGTGGCGCTTGCCCGCG
>JBFMCJ010000380.1 GCA_040754675.1 Bacillota bacterium | reverse complement strand
GCCGCTTCTGGTGCTGTGGTTCGGGTACGGCTGGGGATCCAAGGTGGTGATGGCATCGGTCATCACGTTCTTTCCCGTTGCCGTGAACGTGCTAGACGGCCTGCGACCCGACCCCGACATGATGCGTCTGTTTACGGCGCTGGGGGCGTCGAAGCGGCAGGCGCTGTTGTGGCTCAAGCTGCCCGGGGCGGTACCGGCTCTCTTCTCGGGGCTCAAGGTGGCTGCCTCGGTAGCCACCATTGCGGCCGTTATCGGCGAGTGGGTTGGGGCCCGGGCCGGCCTGGGCTACTTGATGATGCAGGCCAATGCACAGCTCCGGGTGCCGCTGGTCTTCGCGTCTTTGGTATGGCTTTCGGCCATGGGCCTGGCGCTCTACGGGCTTGTGGCCTTCCTGGAACGGTGCTTGAGCTGGCGGAGTTCCAGGTAACCACACCACTCCGGGCAGGCCCAGAAGACGGCGCTGTCCCGGATAGAGGGGAGTTCAAGGTTCATGCATCGCCAACTTGATGCAGCCTTATCAGCCGCCAGAACGGCGGCTATCAGGGGGGTCGCGGCGGCAGCCACTCTGGCCGTCCTGTTGACAACGGCCCCGACCGCCGCCGCCGTTGCGGCGGCCCCTGAGGCGAGCCCCCAAAAGCTCCAACTGATGCTGGACTGGTTCCCCAACCCCGACCACGTGCCCGTTTATCTCGCCAGGGAATCGGGCATCTTTCGCCGCCACGGCCTGGAGGTGGACATCCTCGTGCCGGCGGACCCCAACGATCCCGTCAAGCTGGCGGCCGCCGGGCGCGTGGACGCGGCCATCAGCTACCAGCCGACGGTCTCGCAGGCGCGGGCCGAGGGGGTGCCCGTGCGGTCTATCGGGGTGCTCATCGAACACCCCCTCAACACCATCATGACCCTCGAAACCTCGGGCATCAAAGGCCCGAAAGACCTCGCCGGTCGCCGCGTAGGCTATTCCGTCGCGGGTTTCGAAGAGGCACTGCTCGGCACGGTGCTCCGCCAGGCGGGCGTCGATCCCGCGAAGGTGCAGCTCATCAACGTAAACTTCAACCTGGCGCCGGCCCTGCTCTCAGGCCAGGTCGATGCGGTCATCGGCGCTTACAAGAATTACGAGTCGGTGGTGTTGGAACGGGAGGGAGCCCGTCCCGTCTGGTTTGACCTGACCGAGCACGGGGTGCCTGACTACTACGAACTCGTGGTCGTGACGGGCGACGCCACCCTGCGGCGACGCAGAAGCGACCTGCAGGCGCTGGTGGTCGCCCTCGACGAGGCCATTCGGGAGACCCGGCGTAACCCTGTGGCAGCCTTCGAAGCATTCATGCGCGCCAACCCGGAGCTTGACCGGGCCCTCAACGAAGAGGCGTTTCGCCGAACCCTGCCCGAGTTCGCCACCTCGCAGGAGCAGTCTTCCGAGAAATGGCGGCGCTTTCACCGGTTCCTGCTGGAAAACGGGGTCGTGCGGCAGGACGTCCGGCCGTCAGACCTCTTCGAGGCCGTGAGTGATCTCTAAGCGGGCCTGGCCGTCAGGGCTCGGCGCAGCCAGGCGCGGGCCGCAGCTCTTACCGTTAAGGGGTGACCGCCATGTCGCACGTGCTCGTTGTCGGGGAAGCCCTCATCGACATGGTTTCCCAGCAGGCCGGTGCGGCGTTAGGGGATGTCCTTTCGTTCGAAAGATGCCCCGGTGGTGCCCCGGCCAATGTGGCGGTCGGTCTGGCACGACTCGGGGTGCCGGTGCGGTTCGTCGGGGTGGTGGGCGACGATCCCTTCGGACGGTTCCTGCGCGGCTATCTGGGCCAGAGCGGGGTCGACGTGTCCGGTATGCGGCTGACCCGGGACGCTCTGACCACCCTGGCCTTCGTGGCCATCCGGGAAGGCGGCGAGCGGGAGTTCGCCTTCTACCGCAAGCCCGGGGCCGATACACTGCTGCGGCCGGAGGATTTTCATCCCGAAGCCCTCACCAGCGCCAGCCTCCTGCACCACGGCACGATTACGCTGGCCGACGAGCCTGGCCGTAGCGCCCTGCTGGGTGCCCTCGAGAAGGCCCAGCAAGCCGGCGTCACCATATCCCTGGACGTGAACTACCGGGAATCGCTGTGGGCGAATCCGGCGCGGGCGAAGGCGGAGACCCGCAATGCGCTGGCGTTCGCCCACATCGTCAAGGTGAGCCGGGAGGAACTGGAGCTCCTGTCGGGCAGCGACACGGCCGAGGGTGCCCGGCGCCTGCTCGAAACCTATCTCAAGGTGGCCCTGCTCGTCGTCACAGAAGGCGCTGCCGGGAGCTGGGCGGTCGGGCGTGGCGGCCAGTTCGCGTCGGCCGAGGCGTTCCGGGTGCAAGCCGTCGATACCACCGGAGCCGGCGACGCGTTCTGGGCCGCGTTCTTGTGGGGCCTCTCCGCGCTGGCCCGGGAGCAGGCGCGCACCGTGCGGGAGGCTGCCCTCCGGTGCACCTCGGACGAGCTGCGCCGCATGCTCCGGGTGGCCAACGCGGCGGGCGCGGTCACCGTCCAGGTTCGCGGCGCCATGACGGCGCTTCCGACACGAGACCAGGTCGAGGCGTTCCTGGGGGCACACCCGGAGAGCTTGCGCCAGTAGACCGGGGCGCGAGCAGCCGTCAAACGGCCCTTACGTCCACCTGACTTTCGTTCTGGGCCAGACAACGCCCGCCGCCTGCCGCGTGCAGAGCCGCCCGGATGACGTACCGCCCTGCCCGGGGAAAGCCCAAGGTCAACCTCGCCACCCCTTCGAGCGCGCTGTCCGCCGGCACGTCGAGCCTCCTCGCCCCACCCTGCAGCAGCGCCCCGTCAGGCCCCAGCACCTCCCAGCGCAGTTCCGCCCCTTCGAACCCGTGGGGGTAGTCGTTGATCACCCAGACGTTGACGTCGACCGGTGCCGCCTGCACCCGGCTCTCGCTTCGCACCTGGATGCTGACCAGCACGGGCTGCATCACGGTCCGCAGGGCGTGGTATCCCGCCTTGGGCCGCCCGAAGAAGTCAACCACCGACCAGCTGATCACCGGCGCGCAGTCGGTCAGCGTGAACTGGATTACGGAATTGACGGGCCGGTACTTCTTGCGCCGGAAGGCCTCTACATGGGACTTGAGCAGCCTTGCCTGGTACGCCTGGCTCCGGGCGACCAGCGCTTCCAGCGTATCTGGCGGCTCCCCCAGGTTCTGGCGATAAACGTCGAGCTGAAAGCCGTGCCGCTTCCACACGTCCCAGTCTGGGGGCCAGAGCGCCCCCTCCGGCAGCATCTCCCGGAGGCTTTGAACGTCAGGCACCGCCTGGGCGCCCATTTCCGAGATGAAGTGGGGGCCGTACTTTTCGACGTCCTCGATCTCATCCCAATACCAGCCCACCCACGGCACCGTGAGCGCCGTGCGGTGGTATGCCTCAAACGCCTCCTCGTCCTGCTCCTCGTTGGTCAGCCCGTCGACGGGCGCAAACACGGAGGCTTTCACGAGGATGCGGCTTGAGTCCATCTCGGCCACCCGCCGGAAGACCGCCCGGGTCAGCCCCAGCCAGTCGGGGAGACGGGGCTCGGAGTGGCAGCACCAGATGATCACGCAGGGATGGTTGCGAAGCGCCGTGACCATCTGCTCCGCCATGGCCAGCGCCGCCTCCAGGACCTCAGCGGACTGCTCGTATCCCCACTGCAGAGGCAGATCCTGGTAGACCAGGATGCCCAGCTCGTCGCAGCGGTGATAGAAGTAGGGGAGCTCGACGTGGGCGAACACCCGCACCAGATTCATGCCAAGCTCCCGCACCAGGGCCAGGTGGCGGTCGTAAAGCTGCGGAGTGGCGGTGGACATGAACAGCCGGGAGAGGTAATTGGTGCCCCGGGCGAAGAAGCGTCGCCCGTTCAGGTAGAGTTCCCAGTTGGGCCCCCGCCGCGCTTCCCGCACCCCGAAACGGGTCGAGACGGCGTCGACGGCTCTAAACCCGTCGACCGCCACTGCCGCCTCCGCTCCCCCCTCCCCCGCGTCGGCCCCCGCTTCCCCGCCATCGTGGAGAC
>JBFMCJ010000379.1 GCA_040754675.1 Bacillota bacterium | reverse complement strand
TGGGGAGTCTACGCACTGCCGCCGTGGCCTCCAGGACAGCTTTGGCCCGCTTCTGAAGGAGGGCCAAGCGTCCTTCGCGGCGGTGCGGTCCGATGCGTCCTCCCGACAACTCCAGCAAGACCTCGGCCAGCTGGGAGCAGGCCAGACCGTTGAGCTCCTGGGGCAGGGGGAAGCGGTGAAAGAAGCGCAGCGCCCAGGGCCGGCCGAGCTCCCCGAAGAATCGCTCATAGCTGGGTAGGTACGTGGCGGTGAGCAACTGGTGCAGGCGGTTGAGGGCGCGCGTTTGCTGGTGGGCCAGGTCCTCCAGCATGCGGGCGGCTTCTCGCAGGGTGGCGGCATCCCGGCTGGCCTCGGCGTCGGGCAGCGCATCCGCTTTGCGCAGCACAACAGCGGCGATGGCTCGGGCATCGATGAGGTCGGCCTTGTCCTGGCCGTAGAAATCCTTCTGGCGCCGTGTCCAAAGCGGATTCACCACTCGTACCTGGCGGCCTTTGGCTTGGAGCACCTGAATCCAGGCCTGCCCGTACTGGCGGTGGTCTTCGATGCCATACACCAGCAGGGCCCGATGGCGGGCTGCGAGCTGCTCAAGGCGAGCATCGAGGGCTTTCATCGCCTGCAGATCATGGGGCACCTCTTCTTCCAAGACCACTTGGTCGGGGTACAGGACGGCGACGACGCCATGGACGTGCTTGGCGGGGTCACCCATGATCCCCTGTCAAACCCTTTCCTCAAGCCGCGACTCCGAGTTGCGATGCTTTCACGGCCCGCTTGATGGCATAAGGGCTCGTGTCCAGAATCTGGTCGATGCGCTCCGCCAGCCAGCTCAGCACGTGGGCCGTTGGGTAGGGCGCTGCATGACGGTCGAGCAGGGCAAGCTTGGCAGCATGAAGCTCGGGGCGCACGCCTCCAAACAATTGGCCCGTTCGCCACATGCACCAAGCGATCCGCACCAGCTTGGCAGCCAGGCCCACCACGGCCACCTGGTGGCCCTTCTTCGCCCGCAGTCGTTCGTAAAACGCGCGCAGGGCCGGCGGACCATGACGGGCCACGCTGCTGGCGGCCTCGACCAGGGCCCAGCGCAGCACTGCCGGACCTTCCTTCGTGATCGACCCCCGGCGGTCCGTGGTGCCCGATTGATAGACGCGGGGCACCAAGCCGGTGTAACTGGCCACGTGCTTACCGCTGGGAAACCGGAAGGGGTCGGCAATATAGGCGTAGTACGTGGCCGCCGCGATCACGTTAAAGCCCCCCAGAGAAAGGAGCAACCGCACCGGTGGGCAGTCTTTCACCCGGCGGCCGATCTCTCGGTCCAGTGCCCGCAGGTGCATGTTGCTCGAACGCACCTGCTCCAGCGCCACCGCCAACACCACCCGGTCACCTGGCGGCAGGTCCAGCTCCCACAGGTCCTTCAAGTGCTGGCGTGCTTGCTAGAGGTTGTGTGGCGCCCGATAGCCGTGGCGCTGCAGCAGGCTGCGGATTTGATTCTTCCACCGGCTCCGCTCCTCCACCAGCCGCCGCAGCGTAACCAGCACGCGAAGCTCCCGAATCGGCTTCGGCGGCACCCACACACCCGGCAGCGTCCCCAACGCCAGCCGCTCGGCCAACAGCTTCGCATCGTCGTGGTCAGTCTTCCGCTTGCGCGAGCCCAGGCGCCGCATGACGCGAGGGTCTACGGCCACCACTTGCCCGGTCCGGTCGGCCAGCGTATCGTAGAGGCGGAAGGTGCCGCCGCTCACCTCGATGGCCACGGCGTCGTCAGGGCCGAGCTCCTCGACAAAGCCGGCCCAGTCCTCCGCCGTGTTGGGGAAGCGCCGGCGCCTTCCCTCTTCCTTTCCCGCTTCCAGTACGTAGGCATAGCAGTAGTCCCGATGCACGTCCAACCCGATGAAGCGTCGCACCTTCTTCCCCCCTGACGGTTTTGGCAAGCGCAGGACCGGTGGGATGGCCAAGCGGCACACACCCATTCGGGCTTCCCGGTAGGGCCGGGCCCAGTTGGGCGGTTGGCGCAGGGCGGACCCTTACCCAAACAAAGTCACGGGCTCGAAGCCCAAGGATTTGCCGGGTCCGCCCTGCCCTGCGCTCGCACCACCCACCCCGCCTAACGGCGGGAAACTTTCCAAGTCTACGCTTCGTACCCCTCCCGATGCCACCTGGAAGCTCCTGCCGAACGGGATCATACCAACAAGGTGCTCCGCCTGGCCGGCTACTCCGAGACCCTCTACACGGAGCGGTAACCCATGACGTCAACCTCTCAAAAAACCCCGGCGGATATGGGGATGGGTGCGAAAAACGAGATAGAATGTCGCACTTGGCTTGCTCCTACTGTCGCGGGTCCGGCGCTTTGCCGTGGCACTGGTGTTTCCCCTCCATGGACGAGACGCCGGGCCCCCAAGCGGCCCGGCCCACCACGACTCGCGGTCGCCCAGACGAGCGCCTTACCGGGGCCAGGACAAGAACCGAGAAGTCATGCCCATCCACCGTACCCGAAAAGAGGTTGGCCCGTGTCGCCACGGGCCAGCCTATCCCCCTCTCCGTTTTCGGGCCGCTTTCGACCCCTGCAAACACCCGGCAGCCCGCTGTTCGCTTAAACGCCGCCCGGCGACGCTTTCAGGACGCTCGGCCCTGCAGCGCAGCCTGAAAGTCTACCTCCCGGCCGTCGATGCGGAACCGATAAGGCCCAAGCCGTTCCACCGTCGACCTGGCCTGTATAAATGCGGCCATCGCCTGGCGCTCTTCGGGATCGAGCCACCCCGGCGGGTCTGAGGTGCCCTGGAAACCGGCAACCCGGGCCAGATCCTGCAGCCATGCCTTCTGCTGCGGCGCCAGCAGGTTGTAGCGGCTCCGAAAGTAGACCACGTCGGGGTCGGTGTGGATGAGCGGTTGCAGCCACAGCCGGTGCAGGCTCGTGCAGACGGCATTCCGGGAGCTGGGCCAGCTACGGTCGAGCAAGCTCCCCGTGCTGTAAGGGACCTCCCAAAACGGCGCAACGTCAGGCCCGATGCGGATGGCGTCGGCGAGGCCAACGGAGGCGATGACCGGGGCTCCACAGACGAGGATGTACGCGCCGTCCCCGGCCGCCTCCCTGATCAGACGCAGCCCCTCGCGGTAGGCCTGCTCCCGGTGAAGCGGCCGGTATCGCCGGCCGGGCATGGCGGCGGCATACAGGAAGTCCAGCTTCAAATACTCGTAGCCCCACCCCCGTACCCGCCGGATCAGCTCGCCCAGCCACTTCCCGACCTCGGGGCGGGTGGTGTCCAGCGCGTAGTAGTAATCCCCCCAGTTGTACCCCGCCACGGCGGGGCGCCCGTCTGCGTCCTTCAGCAGCCATTCGGGGTGCTCCCGGTACAGCCGGCTTCGCGGCGCCACGATGAACGGCGCGATCCACAGGCCGGGCTTGAAGCCCGCCCTCCGGATGCGCTCGGCCATGGTCGCCATGCCCGAGGGGAACCGCTCGTTGGCCTCCCACTCCCCGATCTCCCGCTGCCAGCCGTCGTCGATTTGAAAGACGTCAAACGCAAGCCCCGAAAGCCCTTCCAGGACCTCGACCATCCGAGTCTCGGAGATGTCCCGGTAAAAGCTGTACCAGCTGCACCAGACGCGCGGTGCTGAGTCAGAGCCCCGCTTCCCGAGCCTTTCGCCCAGGAGTTCCGCATACCGGGCGAACACGCTGACCGGGTCCCCGTATCCCACGAACCACCCATCCGGCGAAGCCTCTTCCGCCCGCTCGCCGGAGCCCTCCTCGAAGAGGCCCCGCAGCACCTCTTCGTCCGCCTCGACCCTGGCCCCGACGCCCAGCGCGCCCAACAAAAGCATGCGGCCGTCCGGCGCTTCGACTGCGCCCACGCCGCTTCCGCCGTGGCGCGCACCCGTCAGGTGTCCTGCGTCATCGCCCATGTACCAGCGATCACGGGGCACGGCCGGCAGCTCGGGCCGCCAGGCCAGGCTCACCCAGTCCACCGGGCTCCACGAATGCCACCCGTGGCGGTAAAAGCGGGTCGTACCGAAGGGATGCAGCACGGCCACCGG
>JBFMCJ010000378.1 GCA_040754675.1 Bacillota bacterium | reverse complement strand
TCTCCGCCTCCACCGGGGTGCGTGCGCCCCGATTCCTCCCCGCGGCAGGGTCTGTACACCCCGATCTCCGCCTGCATCAGGGTGCCCGCACCCCGATCCCTTCGCGCACCAGGGTCCCTACACCCCGGTGCCCGTCCTTACCGGGGTCCCCGTACCCTGATCCCTGCCTGCACCAGGGTCCTTGCACCCCGATCGGCCACCGGCGCCAGCGCGCACGATCACACCCTTGCCTTCCTCATCGACCTCACCAGCCGCCACGGCATCAGACGTGCCATCCAGCCACCGCCTCTTCGATTTGGCGCGCCGCCTGCTCTCCGCCCTCCTTCCCTTTCGCTGTGCTTGCCCGCGTCGAGGGCACCTCCTACGGCGAGTCACCCGGTTTGGACGCAAGCGCTTCGTTGTGTCGAAAAGGAGGATTTTATTGGTGGATGCAGAACTTCTTGGCAAGAATGGAGACGGGCCTGTGGTGCTGGCGTCGGACAGATGACGGTGGGCTCGGGCGTCCGGGCGGTCGAAGTGGGGGGAGGCTTTTCATGGAAGGAGAGATCGCTGGGAGACTGGTAGGGAAGGTGCAGGAGTTTCTCAAGCAGCAAGGCTGGCCAGGCGAGTGGCTCTTGGCGCTGTGTGAAGAAGCCGTTGCCCACGGCCTTGAGCAAGTTGTACTCACGGGTGAGGGAATCCGCGAGGAGAGTATCACCGTACGACCCGTTGAGACGCCCGAGGAAAAGCTACGTGTGTATTTGCGTGTGTTATACGCGTATTTGGTTGAACTACCTGCGTGCGTCAAGTCAGCTGTGTCACGGCTGGATGAAGTTGCAGAGCAAAGTGGCATCGCACGTGGGCAAAAACTAGAGTTCAAGGTGGACCTATCGGGAGGTGTGCCGGAGTCTCCGCTGTACGCGGACATGAGGGAAATCGCAGCCCATGCACATACGAATTACATAGCGTTTAGTGGCCTCCTGCTTGCGCTAGACAAGGCTGGCGAGAGAGGGGTTGCGGATTGGATCTCGAACGGAGCCTGGAGCAGGCAATCCAACAAGCACTACGAGCCGTGAGCCCCAGCATTCAACTCATTCTTAGGCGAGGACTCCCCGATGCCCTGTATGAGGCGTACGTATTCAGTCTGGTCTTGAGAGCGTTTCAAAGTTTGGGCGCGCGGGTGCTTCTGCAAGGTATGAGAGGAGCCTCAGGTCCCTTCGTTTTTCGAGGGAGCCCGGGGCGCCTTCACTCCTCTCTGCACAATTACGGCTATGCATCGTGCTCGTATAGAGGGCGTGAACTCGAGGTGCATGTCGACGTGCAATTCCTAGGAACGTCGCGTGTGCTCCACGAGATCGACGTAGCAGTTGTGGATAGTGACGAGGCTCAGAGATCCCGAAGAGATAGGCAGGACCCTGCCTCACGGTACACTCGGTGTGCCTTCGAGTGTAAACTGTACGGCGGCACGCTTGGGACTCATCTAATCCGCACCTTTACCGGGCTCTTGGACGACATGGGTGAGCTTATCGTCGCGGTATTTGCGAGCAACCAAGCCTCGCAGACAATTGCCAGGTTCTGTTCAGCAAAGCGAAGCCGTCCGTGCTTTGCCGATCAGCTAACTCCGTTCGACTACGAAGCGGAAAACCGGTTTGTGGGATATACTGCGACGTCGCTTAGAAAGTGGCTGGGATAGTGGGAGGTACGAGGAATCAACTCGCCAAGGTTGACCAAACCTTGGTCGTGAGACCAGCAGTAGGGTAATTCGGCAAAGGGGTCTTCCTTTGACGGCTTGGTCGGTGCCGACCAACTCCAACGGTCGTGGCGTGGTGCAGTGCCCCGTGGCAGGAGTGGTGACGTACGGGCGATGACAAGTTTGCCAGCCGGTTCCGGTAGCGGGGTCCTCACACAGGAGCAGGGCAAGCAAGACAAGAGAGCGTGAGACCTGATGCGATCCTCCAGCCGGTGTTAGATGGGGCGCAGGTCGCCCCGGTGAGGGGAAGAGTCGGGGCACGGCGACCCGGAACGGGCGCGATCAGCGTGTCGGGCCCCGGGTTGGGGCAGGCGGGGGTGTGGCGTGGCGATCTGGCGCAGCTTACCAGTTGGGTCGTGGTGGCACGTTGCCGTGGCGATTGCTGCATCCCGATGGTTGCTCCGACCGCGGTGCCTACACCCCGATCCCCGCCCTAACCGCGGTCCCTACACCCCGATTGCCCCTCGCATCGCGGTCCCTGCACCCCGATGGCGCCTCGCCTCTCGTCAAATGCTACGTGAAGGGTGACGCCGTCACCTGATGACGGTGCACAGACGATATCCTGGTACTGAGGAAACGAAAGGCCGGTTTCGTTTGTCCGGGTGGTGAAGCCGGGGGGTGATCATACGCACGAGATCCGTGACCCGGTCCACGGCTTTGTCGTCTACGACGACTTCGAAAGGGAGCTTATAGACTCCCATCCGTTTCAGCGGCTGCGGCGAATCAAACAACTGGCCACGACGCACCTTGTGTATCCCGGTGCGGTGCATACCCGGTTCGAACACTCCCTGGGTGTTATGCATCTGGCCACCGAAGTCTTCGACGAGTTGGTGCACAAACATTGGGATAGTGTTGAAAGGGTCTTGGGGCTGACCGATAGGGACGAACTAGGCCGGCTTCGCCGGGTGCTTCGGCTGGCGGCGTTGCTGCACGATATAGGCCACGCTCCCTTTTCCCACGGTCCCGAAGAACTGTTGCCGGATGGTCATGAGGCGGTGACGGTCGGCGTGATCGAGAAAACGGAGATCCGCGACATCATCGACGAGCGGTACTACACGAAGGGGATCAGAGTGACCGATGTGATACCGGTTGCGGTTGGGGCGAAAAAGGTGACGCAGCTTCCCAGCGCAATTGGGCAATTCCTTTCCGAGATTCTCACCGGTCCTTTCGGCGTGGACAGGATGGACTACCTGCTAAGAGATTCTCTCCATACGGGCGTCAAGTACGGCCAGTTCGACGTACACCGCCTTGTCAATACGCTAACCCTGACCATCCACCCCGAAACCGGTAACCCGGTGATCGCGCTCGAACGAGGCGGCGTACACGCCGCTGAGGGACTTCTCCTGGCCAGGTATTTTATGTTCCAGCAGGTTTACTACCACCCCGTGCGTCGCATCTATGACTGGCATCTCAAACAGTTCGTGCTTGACCTACTTGGTCATAAACCGTTCCCGGTTGACGACCTCGCTGAATACCTCCGATGGGACGATGCGAGGGTTGAGTACTGCCTGTACCGATGTCCGCGCTCGCGCTCTGCCGCGAGCGGCCGCTTCTTCACCGGTCGTGGCCACCTTAGGATGGCATTCGAGGCTCCAGAGGGCCGAGTTGAGGCCTATTGTGATCGCGCGGAGGAACTGAGAACGGCTCTCCTGGACAAGTTCGGAGACAAAGTGTATTGTGACAGCGAGTATCAGCCGCTGGCTAGTGATAGCGAGCTTGCCCTGCTTGTCCTCGGGCCGGACGGTTCTCATTCCTCGTGTGAGAAAGAGTCCAAGCTCTTTGCCTCTTTACCTCCACTGGGCTTTCTGAGGGTGTATGCGGTAGACGAACCCGGGCTAAAGGAAAGGGTCAGTAAGTTTTGCCGCGACTTTTTCGCCGATTAGGAAGGGGGACTGAGCAATGGAGGTCATTGCGCCTGTTTCCGTTCGCAGGCAACTGATCGTGGAACTCGTGCGCAGGCTCAACGCAACCGGTAGCTGGAGCGGTGCCACTCACATACAGAAGTGCGTGTTTTTCCTCAGGCATATGTTCGACGTGGACGTCGGTTATGACTTTGTCATTTACTACTACGGCCCGTTTAGTTTCGATCTCGACAAAGACCTGGTGCTGTTGCGCTTCCGCGGGTGGCTGACCGTTGATCGTGAGCCCGGATACGGCGTGCACTATCGCCCGGGGCCCAAGGCACCGCAACCGACAGACGAGATGATCGAAGCGGTATCGCCCTCCATTGACCGCGTGGCCGAGTTATTCGGTAAGAAAGGGGTGAAGGAACTGGAATTAATGGCTACCACCTACTACGT
>JBFMCJ010000377.1 GCA_040754675.1 Bacillota bacterium | reverse complement strand
CGCGGGCTGATGACTGCGCGGGTGTCGGCGCTGGGTGACGGAGCCCTGAGGGCGTTTGCCGTGCCCTACAGCCCGGAGACGGCGGTGGGCGGCGAGGTGCGGGAAGGCGACCGGGTGGACATCATCGCCTCGGTAAAGATCGACGCGCCCACGGGCCAGGTGGGCGTGGGCAAGATCGTGGCGCGCAACGTGCTCGTGCTTGCGGCCTCCAGGCCCGCTGGAGAGAGCTCGGGTGTGCTGGTGCTGGCTCTGCGGCCGCCGGAGATCGAGGACATCGCGTTTGCCATGTCCTGCGGGCGGCTGCTCTTTGCGCTCAACCCCTACGAGACGGACGAGCAGGCGGCGGCGACCCCGGGCGTGACCGGCAGGTCGTGGCTGGAGAAGTACGGGTTCGGGACGCCCGAGCAGCCGCCTGGCGGGAGGTGACCGGGGTGGCTTTCAAGGTAGTGCTCGTGGGCGGGCCGGCCTTCGTCAAGGAGGCCGGCCGCACTTTACGCGGAGACGAGATCCGGGTGGCCGGGTCGTTCAGCGACGTGGACCAGGCCTGCCGGGTGCTCGGGGAACTTGAGCCTGACGCGCTGATCGTGGACAGCCAGATACCCGAGGGGCTGGAGGCCGCCGCGCGCCTGGCGCGGGCCTGCCCGGGGGCGGTAGGGCTCCTGGCTGTGCCCCGGATGACGGTGGACGCGTGGCGGCAGGCCAGGGCCTACGGGATGCGCGGCGCCGTGGTCGCCCCGCCGGAGTACCGTGAGGTGCTGGACGCGCTCGGCCAGGCCCGTGAGGAGGAGGCCAGGAAGGTGCCCGCGCCCGTGCCCGTTGCGCCCCAGGAAGCGGACATGCCGCCCGAACGCGGGGCCATGGTGGTGGCCCGCCAGGAGGTCGTGTGCGTCTGGAGCCCCAAGGGTGGGGTAGGCAAGACCACGGTGGCGGTGAACCTCGCTGCGGCCTGCATGGGCGGGCCGCTGCGCCTGCGCTCCTGCGTGGTGGAGTTCGACCCCTGCGGCAAGCTCATGGTTGCGCTGCAGCTCAAGGAGGGATGCGCGACCCTTTCCGAGCTGGTCTCCGGCTTCGTGCCCCTCGACGGCGTGCAGGTGGCGCGGCACCCCTCCGGGCTGTACGCGCTGCCGGGTCCCCGGCGGCTCATGGGCGAAGAGCTGGGCGACGCCGACGGGGCCAAGCTGGTGCTGGAGTGGCTCCGGCGCCGGTTCGACGTGGTGGTGATAGACTGTGGCATCCAGCTCACCGACCTGGCGGCCGTGGCGATGGAGATGTCCGACCGGGTGCTGCTCGTGAGCACGGTGGACACGGTGTCTCTGCGCCTGCTCAACGAGGCGGAACCCTTCGTGCTGAAGCTGGCCGAGGACCCCGGCAAGTGCTCGGTGGTGCTCAACATGGTGGCCCGGCGGCCGGACATCTCCCTGCGCCGGGTCGCGGAGTGGGTGCCCTTCCCGGTGTCGGCGCGGATTCCCGAGGACCCGGCTGTGCGTGCCCTGCAGAACCAGGGTGAGATCGCTGTCCTGGCGCGGCCAGAGAGCCCGTTTTCGCACGAGGTGCGCGTGCTGGCCGGCCAGGTGACGCCAGCCGCGCAGGCGCCGGGGCGGCGCGGGTGGCTCGGGCGCCTCTTCGGCCGGAGGTGACCCGCTGTGGCGGACGACTACATGCGCAGGAAGCTGGGGCTGGCCCCGGTCCCGGGCGGCAAAGGAGGTCTGTCCGTGCCGCCCGAGGACCCGGGCTATGTGGACGAGGTAGTGGTCAGGGTGCGTACCCGGCTGATGGCCGAAGTCCCCGCGGAGGTGCTCCACGACGCGAAGAAGCCCGAGGTGCGGACCCGGCTGGAGAAGGCGGTCGAGCGCCTGGTGCGGGAAGAGGCCTCGCGCCTGGGCCGGGTGGCCAGCGTCAAGCTGGCCGAGGACGTCCTCTCGGACATCTTCGGCTACGGGCCCATCCAGCCGCTGGTTGAGGACCCCGAGGTCACCGAGATCATGGTGAACGGCCCCGGGGAGGTGTGGGTGGAGAAGGGCGGACGGCTGCACCGCACCGAGCTCAAGTTCCGCGACGACGCACACCTCCTGGGCGTGATCGAGCGTATCGTGGGGCCGCTCGGCCGGCGGGTGGACGAGGCGGTGCCCATGGTGGACGCGCGGCTCCCGGACGGCAGCCGTGTGAACGCCATCATCCCCCCGCTCGCGCTCAACGGCCCCTGCCTCACCGTGCGGAAGTTCGGACGGCGGCTGTCGGCCCAGGACCTGCTGCGGCTGGGGGCTTTGGGCGAGCGGGAGCTGGCCTTCCTCGGCGCCTGCGTGCGGGGCAAGGCCAACATCCTGGTGTCCGGCGGGGCGGGGTCGGGCAAGACCACCCTGCTCAACGTGCTCTCGGGCTTCATACCCGGAGGTGAGCGCGTGCTGACCATCGAGGACGCGGCCGAGCTGCACCTCGATCACCCCCACTGGGTGCGGCTGGAGTCCAGGCCTGCAAACGTGGAGGGCAAGGGCGAGGTGACCATCCGGCAGCTCGTGCGCAACGCCCTCCGGATGCGGCCCGACCGCATAGTGGTGGGCGAGGTGCGCGGCGGCGAGGCGCTGGACATGCTGCAGGCCATGAACACCGGGCACGAGGGCAGCCTGTGCACCGCGCACGCCAACAGCCCCGCGGACGCCCTCCGGCGGCTGGAGGTGATGGTCCTCATGGCCGGGGAGGACCTGCCCCACCGCGCCGTGCGCGAGCAGATCGCCTCGGCGCTCGACCTGGTTGTGCACGTGGCCCGGCTGCGCGACGGCTCGCGGCGCGTCACCCAGATCTCGGAGGTGGCCGGGGTAGACCGGTCGGGCCAGCCGGAGGTGCGTGACCTGTTCCGTTTCAAGGTGGAATCCCAGGCGGAGGGGCAGATATCCGGCCGGCTGGTGCCTACGGGGGTAACGCCGGGGTTTGCGGACAAACTCAGCTTCTACGGGGCCGAGCTGAATGCAAACTGGTTCCGGGAAGAGGGGGAATAGGCGGTGCAGGTCTACTACAACGTGGTGTTTGCCCTGGTCTTCGGCGCAGTGCTCATGCTCCTCGCGGGGCTGTCGGTGCGCCGGCCGCGGCGCGACCTGGGTCAGATCGTTAAGCCCGCCGCGTCGTTTTCCGCGGGTACGCAGGCCGAGGCCGTGGTCGAGAAGAGGCGGCGCTCGGGCGGGTTCCTCTCCCGGCTGGAGCAGGAGGCCAGGAAGGCGGGGGTCAATCTGAAAGCCCGCGACTTTGTGGCCGTGGCGGTGGTGGTGGGCTGCGCCGGGTTCGTGCTGGGGTCCCTGCTCGGCGGCACGAGTGTGGGGCTGGCGCTCTCTCTGGGCGCGCTGGCGGCGCCCTATGTGCTCCTCGGCCGCGCCAAGAGGCAGCGGGCGCAGGTGCTCTCGAACCAGCTCGAGCCGGTGCTCATGTCGGTTTCCGCCTCCCTGCGCGGCGGCGCCTCGCTGGCCCAGGCCGTGGGCCGGGCGGCGGAGGCGGCGCCCGCTCCGGTGCGGGACGTGGTGGCCCAGATCGACCGCGCGGTGAGGCTGGGGGCCACTCCCGCGGAGGCCATCGAGGATGCCTCGAAGACCGTGGACTCGCGGGAGTGGCTGATATGGGCGGTGTCCACAGCCGTGCTCGCCCGCGCGGGCGGGAACCTGGCTGACGTCTACGACCGTTTGGTGGAGACCGTGCGCGACCGCAAGGCTTTCCGGCAGCAGCTCCGCGCGCTCACCGCCCAGACCAGGATGTCCGCCACGGTGGTCTCGCTCTTTCCGGTGGGGGCGGTGGCCCTCGTCCGCCTGGTCAACCCGGCCTACTACGGGCCCATGCTGGCGACCTGGACGGGCCGGGCCGTGTTTTTCCTGTCGCTGGGGGCCATAGCGGTGGGCTGGCTCATCATCCAGAGGATGCTGGGCGGGGTCCCGGAGGAGGGATGACCGGTGGCGCAGGTTGCTGGGGTGCTGGCGGCGGGTTCGGTGCTGCTCGCCTTTCTGTGGGTGCTCGAGCGGGGGGAACTCGCCTCGCTGAGGGTGGGCCGGCTGGTGGGGGCGATAAAGCCGTCGGCGCTGG
>JBFMCJ010000376.1 GCA_040754675.1 Bacillota bacterium | reverse complement strand
GACAGCCACCAGATCCCCGAAGCGCCGGTGGAACGCGCGCAGCAGCTGCGGGGTCAGGGCGATCTCCGGTACCAGCACCACCGCCGAACGCCCCTGCCGCAGGCAAGCCTCCACGGCCTCTTCGTAAACCCGTGTCTTGCCGCTGGCGGTGACGCCCCAGAGCAGGAAGACCCGGTGCTGGCGCTCCGAAAGCGACCGGACGATGGCTTCCGCGGCGGACCGCTGCCACTGCGTGAGCGGCGCTTCTTGAACGTCAGCACCTCGCCCGGCAGGTAGAGAAACGGGTGGTGCCGGAGCCCGGCCCCGGGGGGACCGCTTGAGCGGCGGCGGGGGGGCCACGGCACCCAAGGCGGCGGAAAGCGGACAGAGGTAGCGGCGGGCCATCCACCCCGCCAGTTCGACCTGCGAAGGGGGGCACCACTCCCCCGGCGGCCGTACGGCGGCGAGGTGCTTCAAGCGTACGCCGGCCGGCGCCGGCGCGTGGCCGACGACCCAACCCCGAACGAGCCGCCGCTGCAGCGGCACCTCCACCCGGCTACCGGGAGCCGGGAGGCCTTCGCCCGGCGGGGGAAGGTAGCTCAGCGGCTGGTCGACGCGGGCGTCGCCGGGGTCGATGGCCACCAGAGCCGCAAGCGGCCCCGGCGGCCTCGACGAACCTTCTTGCCCCGTCTACTTGACACCGCCCCTGGGCGGCAGTTCGCAGATCACCGCGCCTTCGTACACCTCACGGAGGGCGATGGTGACCGGCTTGGTGGAGTTCACGGAGACCAGGGGCGGCGCCCCCTCGAGAAGCTGGCGCGCTCGCCGCGCGGCAGCCGTCACCAGCGTGTAGCGGCTCCGCGTCGGGTTTTTCTGGAGCATGGTCTGGAGTGGCGGTTGGTTGAGCATGGTGCCCTGAAAGGCGCGCACCTCCCTCCTCCGGAGCGCGAAATCACGGCCCGCCCGCCGGCTCAGGCCGCCGAAGCCGGTGCGGGCGACACGATTCAGCCCGGATGATGGCCTCCAGCTTGTGGCTCGCCTCATCCAGGCCGTCGTTTACCACAACATAGTCATAATCAGACGCGGCTGCCATCTCTGTCAAGGCCATCGCCATACGCCGCTCGATCACCTCGGGTGCGTCGGCCGCCCGCCGCATCATGCGTTCCCGCAACGCCTCGAGGGAGGGCGGGAGCAGGAAGACGAAGACCGCGTCAATGCGTTTGTCACGGAGCTGCCGGGCGCCCTGGATGTCGACGTCGAGCAGCACGATCTTGCCCGAATCGACGGCCCTTTGAACGAATCTCGCCGGCGTTCCGTACCAGTGGTCCCCAAAGCGCGCCCACTCCAGGAGTTCACCGGCCTGCACCATCTCCCGGAAACGCTCGGGGGTGACGAAGAAGTAATCCCGGCCGTCAGCCTCGCCGGGCCTCGGCGGCCGCGTGGTGACCGACACCGAGTACAGCACGTCGGGCATCCGCCGCCGCACCGCGTTGACCAGGGTGTTCTTGCCCACCCCTCCCGGGCCGGAAACCACCACCAGAAAGCCGCGCGCAAGCGGCGGCAGGCCGGGCCCTTGCTCGGTCATTGGGGGGCGGGGCCACCGGCCTCCGTGGAATCCCTGCTGCTGAGGCGGTGCGCCACCGTCTCGGGCTGGACCGCCGAGAGGATCACGTGCTCGCTGTCCGTGATGATGACGGCCCTGGTCCGGCGGCCGTACGTGGCGTCGATGAGCCGCCCCCGGTCCCGAGACTCCTGAATGATGCGCTTGATCGGCGCCGACTCCGGGCTGACGATGGCGACGATGCGGTTGGCCGAAACGATGTTGCCAAACCCGATGTTGATAAGGCGAATCTCCACCCGCTGGCCCCCCTACTCGAGATTCAAGATCTGTTCACGAATGCGCTCCAGTTCGGCGCGCAGTTCGATCAACCGGTGCACTCCCGGCGCCTCCGGCACCTTGGCCGTCGCGGTGGACAGTTCCCTGTCCATCTCCCTCAGCAAGAACTCCATGCGCCGCCCCGGCGCGACCTCTGCGGCGAGCCGGCGCATCTGGGCCACGTGGCTTGAAAGGCGCGTCAATTCTTCACTGATGTCGGCACGTTCGGCAGCGATGGCCACCTCCTGGGCGAGCCGCTGGAGAAGCGCCTCATCCTGCAGCACGCCCGGCAAGGACGTCAAGCCCCCGCTGTTGAGCAGCTCGCCGACACGCCTGACCAACCGCTGGTAGTACGCATCCCGAAAGCGCCCTGCGAGGTCGCGCTGAAACTGGCCGATTGAAGCTTCGATGGCATCCAGCCTTGCGGCGATGTCCTGCCACAGCCGCCCTCCCTCGGCGTGCCGCATCTGTTGGACCTGATCCAGAGCGGCATCCAGCAACGGCGCCAGGGTGCCCCAGGCAGCCTGCTCGTCCACCGGAGGCTCCTCAAGCGTCACGACATCGGGCAACGAGAGAAGGTCTGCCAGGGAAAGCGAGCGTGCCACCTGAAGCTTCTGCTGGATTTGCGTCAACTGTTCCCAGTATTGGCGCAAAACCGACTCATTCACCCGGACTGTTCGCCGGGAGGCTTCGAAATCCTGCGCCACCACGGCGACTTCCACGCGGCCGCGCACGAACCTGCGGCCCACGCTCTCCCGCACGGCCGAGTCGAGCGCCGGCCACCCCCGAGGCAGGCGCACGGCCACGTCCAAATGGCGGTGGTTGAGCGTGTGAACCTCGACCCGGAGAAGCCCCCAGGGGCTTGGCCCCTGAGCGGCGCCGAACCCCGTCATGCTGGCCGGCGAAGTGGAAGGCAAACGGGCGTCCACCCCTATCGGGGCCATCTTATCACGGCGAACGCTGCCAGGACAGGGCGCCCCTCACCCGCACCAGCCGGGCGGCGTGGCGCGCGACCCGGTACCCCAGCGCCTGCAGCGCGAAGGTGCCCAGGGAACCGCCCGTCACCAGCACCCAGACGGCGGGCCTGGGCCACGTGGTGCCGAACAGCGGTTGCAGGGCCGGCCAGGCCATCACGGCGATCAGCATGAGCAGGGAGACGATCACCGAGGCGAACAGGACGGGCGGCACGATGACCGCCTTTCCCCCGTCGTACCCGCACCGAAGAGCGTAAAGGAGCTGCGACACCACGAGGCAGGCGAACGCCGCCGACCGCGCCTCCACGATCCCCGCGCCGAGGGCCAGCGTTCCCCCAAACACCAGAAGCGTGCTGACGCCGATCACCAGGCCCTCCTCCGCAATCTCCTCGCCGGCGCCCCTGGAGAAGAGGCTCTCACGGCGCGGCCTGGGCGGGCGCTGCATGACGCGTTCGACGGGCGGGAGCATGCCGAGGGCCAGGGCCGGCAGCCCGTCGGTCACCAGGTTCACCCAGAGGATCTGCAGCGCCGTGAGCGGGACGGGAAGGCCCAGGAGGCCCGCCCCCAGCATGGTGAGCATCTCGCCGGCATTGCAGCCCAAAAGGTAGCGCACGAAGCGGCGGATGTTCTCATAGATGGTGCGGCCCTCTTCAATGGCGTCCACGATGGTGGCGTAGTTGTCGTCGGCCAGCACCAGGGCGCTCGCCTGGCGCGCCACGTCGGTTCCGGCAAGGCCCATGGCCACGCCGATGTCTGCTTCCTTGAGGGCAGGGGCGTCGTTCACACCGTCGCCGGTCATGGCGACCACGTGCCCTTCTTCCCGCAGCACCCTCACCAGCCGCCGCTTCTGGGCGGGGGAAATGCGGGCGAAGATCGGGCGCCGCCGGACCTGCTCCCGGAGCTCCTCGTCGCTCAGGCGCTCCATCTCCTGGCCCAGCAGCGGCTCCTCGCCGGAGTTTGCAAGCCCGATGGCCCTGGCCACCGCCCGCGCCGTGCCGGGGTGGTCGCCCGTGATCATGATGGTGCGCACGTGCGCGCGACGCGCCCGCTCGATCGCGGCAGGCACGTCCGGCCGCGGCGGGTCACGCAGCCCCACGAGGCCCAGGAACGTGAGATCTCCTTCCAGCGCCGCCGCCACGACTTCTATGGACGAACCGGGGTCGGGGAGCCCGGCCCGGGGCACGCGCCGGCCCGCCACCGCAAGAACGCGCAGGCCCTCACCGGCCAGCCCT
>JBFMCJ010000375.1 GCA_040754675.1 Bacillota bacterium | reverse complement strand
CGGGAAGCCGCCGTCACCACCTCAGACAGGGGAGCGCCCGCCGGCTGCTGCTGGACCTCCCGCCAGGCGGCGCTCATCGTCAGGAACATGTTGGTGCCCGTGTCGCCGTCGGGAACCGGGAAGACGTTGAGCGCATCAATGTTGGCCCGCTCACGCTCCAGGGCGCGAACTCCTGCCTCCACCCACGAAAGGAAAAGCTCCGCCTTCTGCCTTGCGGCCGCACCTTCCATCCGTTACGCCCTCCGCGAGAAACTCTCGTGCGTGCGCCGCCGGTCTTGCTCGGCCACCCGGACCCCCTGCACGTGGACGTTGACACCGGTCACCCGCAGCCCCGAGAGCCGTTCCAGCTGGTGGCGCACCTGCTCCATCACGTTGCGCGCCACCTGCAAGATGTTGACCCCGTACTCCACGATGACGAACAGATTGACGACCACCTCGTCGCCTTCCTCGATCCGGATCTCGACGCCCCGATGTACGCTTTCAAGGCCGAGCAGTTCGGCGATGCCGTCCGGCACGCTGCGTGCCGCGACCCCCACGATCCCGTAGCACTCCCGCGCGGCGTACCCGGCGATGGCCGAAAGGGCCTCCTCGGCCAGTTCAATGCGACCGTATTCGTTGGTCAAGGTGACACTCAAAGCCAGCGCCTCCCCGACACGCCATCATACCAGACGGCCCGCCCATTCGATATTCCCTACTCAAATCCCGGCTCCCTCTTTCTGGTTGAGACACGGACGGGCGCGTGGCCGTTGTAGGTGACTCAAGGCCGTGGTAGAATGGCCGATGGTCTGCGCCGCTACCGGCGGCGCCACTGGAGAGCGAAAGTGAGGGACAGGCGTGGCACGGGTCTGCCGTGTATGCGGAAAGGGCGCGATGACCGGCTTCAACGTCAGCAAGTCCAACCGGCACACCCACCGGCGGTGGCTTCCCAACCTTCACCGGCGGCGCATCGTGTTGGACGGGCGGGTGGAGCGCGCCTACGTCTGCACGCGCTGCCTGAAGAGGGGCAAAGTGCAGCTCGCCCTGTGAACGGGGCCGCCGCATGAGCGAGCCAGGGCCGGCCCCGGGTCGCCGGGCGCTGCGTTCGGGACTTCAGCAGACAGCGGGATCATGAGATCGCAAGCGAGGCGGACGACCGCCGGGTCGTTGGGCCTTTCTCCCCAGGGAATCTCATCGGCGACGCGTACGACGGTGAGCCGCGGCCCGCTCCAGTGCGAGAGCACCGGAGAGGGTAGCTCGCCCTTGCCTACGGCGAGTACCCGGTCAAACACGTGGGCCCGGGACCACATCTCCGCCGTCCATTGCGGCCAGGGGACAAGAAGCGCCACCACCAGCTGCGCCCTCGCCCTTTGCGTTCGGGCCCACCGCGCAAGCCCCGTGCTGAGCGGCTCGGCGGCTGCAAGCGTTGGAACCCCTGAATGCAGGCGCCGCCTGACCACCACCCGCAGCCCCGCGCTGGTCAGGTAGGAAGCAATCTGGTACGCCATCCGGGCAGCAGCCGCTCCGGCTGCACCGTCTTCCGGTACCACGGCCAGCGCCTGCCCGCGCGGCCTGTTTACATCGTGCAGGGTGGGGGTTCCGCGGTCCACCGCGCGCCGGGATGATGCCCGATCTCCTCGCTTTTGTTGCACGCAGCCCATCTCTCGCTACCCACCGGCCGACGTCCGCAAGGTGAAGTTCAGGATAGCAAGCCTTGCAGCACGGTCGCTTTATTTGTGGCATTGTATGTGGGCCCGTCGATCTATGGGCTCGGGCAGGTGCAGGCCCGGGAGCCCGCCGCCCGCCGCGCCCTCCTTGCGCTGGAAGACCACCTCCTCGTGTGGCCGGCGGACCCCGGCGGAACCCTCCGCCCCCAGTTTAGGCGGCGGGCCGTGTGTTCAGCAAGACTAACGTCAGTAGAGCTACAACCCTGACAACTCAAAGGCGGCCGTTTTCCTGTGTTTAGCAAGGCTTTACTCTGCCGGGGAGGAAATTGCGCCGCGGTGAATCAGGACCGCGCGCGGCCGGCCGCATTTCGCAGCCGCGTCACGGCGGCCGCCGGGTCGCCATCGTTGAAGACGCAGGTGCCGGCCACCAGCACGGTTGCCCCGGCGCCCACCAGCGACGGTGCGGTGGTGTCGTCGACCCCCCCGTCCACCACCACGTCGCAGGAGAGGCCGCGGGTTTCGATGAGCCGCCGCACCGCTTCGACCTTGCGCAGCATCTGCGGCAGGAACGGCTGCCCGCCAAATCCGGGGTTGACGGTCATGACGAGCACCTGGTCCACCAGGTCGAGCGGGTAATCCAGGCTTTCGACGGGCGTGGCCGGGTTGAGGGCGACCCCCGCCTTTAGCTTGAGCTCGTGGATGTACCGTAACAGGCGATCAAGGTGGTAGGTGCCCTCCACATGTACCGTCAGCCGATCCGCCCCGGCGCGGGCGAAGCTATCGATCCACCGCTCCGGCGCCTCGACCATGAGGTGGACGTCCAGCGGCAGTGAGGTGACCCGCCGGATGGCCTGCACGACCGGCGGGCCGACGGTGAGGTTCGGCACGAAGTGGCCGTCCATGACGTCCACGTGCAGCCAGTCCGCGTTGGGCACCCGGCTTACCGACTCGGCCAGCCGGGCAAAGTCGGCGGCCAGCAGCGACGGGGCGATCTTGACGCTCACGAGTACTTGCGCGCCTCCTGTTCCAGCACTTCCTCGAGCAGCCGCCGGTAGTGGCGGAAGCGTGACGCTGCCACCGCCCCCTCTTCTACGGCTTGCGGCAGAGCGCAGCCCTCCTCGCCCCGGTGCATGCAGCTATCCCCGAACTCGCACGACTCTGCCGCGCGGCGGATGTCCGGCATCAGGCGGTCCAGTTGCTGCGGGGCGATCCCCTCCAGTTCGAGGCGGGAGAACCCGGGGGTGTCGGCCAGAAGGCCTCCGGCCGGCAGCGGCAGGAGCTGAACCTGGCGGGTGGTGTGCCGCCCGCGCCCGAGCTTCGGTGAAAGCTCCCCCACCTCCAGGCGAGCCTCAGGATACAGCGCGTTGATGAGGGATGACTTGCCAACGCCGGATGGTCCGCTCAGCGTGCTGACGTGGCTCACCAGGAGGCGGGCAAGGTCGGCGACGCCGTCGCCCGTCCGGCCGCTGGTCGCCGCCACCGGGTAGCCGGCCTGCTCGTAGAGCCGCCGCCACTGCGCCACCTGTTCGGGCGTAGCCAGGTCGATTTTGTTGATGCAGACGACGCAGGCAAGCCTCGAGGCCTCCCCAAGCACGAGCAGCCGGTCGAGAAGGAAGAGATCCGGCTCGGGCGCTGCCGCCACAGCAACCAGGCAACTGACGTTGGCCACGGGCGGGCGAGCGAGCCAGGTCGTTCGGGGCAGCACCTCTTCCACCACCGCGCTCCCGTCTGCCCCCACGCGGACCCGTACCCGGTCGCCGGTCAAGACGGGCCCGGCCTTTCGTACCTTGCCCCGCAGCACGGCCTCGACGAGTGACCCCGAGGTGAGCCAAACGGTGTAGAACCCCGACTGCCGGGTCACCACCACACCCTCTTCAACCCGCTGAAGCTCAGCCACCACCGCTGCCCTGGCTCCACACCTCCTGCCTGCTTCTTTCCCGTCAGCCGTTTGTCAGCGCTCCGCGGGCGGGAACGGCTCGTCCTTCACCATGCGGCCGCCGATGTACACCTGGAAGTGGGCCGACGAGCCCCGCCCCCTTACCCGTTCCACCACGTACGTGCCGCCCGGGAGCGTGCGCCGGAACACTTCATAAGAGCCGAAGTCGTCGATGACCAGGATGACGACCTCCTTGTCTTCGCCCCACGGCACCTGGATGTTGACCTCCGCCGTTCGCCACTTCTTCTGCGCTTCGGCGCCGGCAGCGGCGTCGGAGGCCGACGTGGTCTCGGTTGCGGCCTGTTCGGGCGCTTTGCCGGCCGGCTCGGGTGGCGCTGGCGGCTGCGGCTCGGCGGGCGTCTGGCCGCCGGCGGCGGTCTCCTCCGCTGGCTGGCCGCCGGCCGACGGCGAGGCCTGGCTGTAAATCAGGTCGACGGATGACCCCTGATCCACCTCGCTCCCGGGCGCAGGGTTCTGGTCAATGA
>JBFMCJ010000374.1 GCA_040754675.1 Bacillota bacterium | reverse complement strand
GGCTGCGATGGTGCAGACTGCGCAGGACGCTATGGTCCTTGAAAGCCTCAAGGAACCAGCTCGGGTCACCCTGGAGGCGGCCATGCAGAGTGATAGTGACGAAGCCAGAAGCACCGCAGAAGGGCTAACCCACTGGTTCGGGGCACACGGTATTATGGACTTTCGCTACCTCCTGCCTTCTCGAGTTTCTCTGCCTGGGGGTGCCGATACCGCGCGCGCGGTGTCGGTGCCCCGCGCCGCTAGAACTGCCGTTGGTTCGGACGACTGGCGCTATTAATCGTGGACTGGTTGCGCGTTCCCAGACTCGCACGGTAGCGCCAAGCAAGGGAGGGAGTCCTAGGATGGCTAGAGTCCTCCACGTGGCGGTGCGCGATGTCGTGGTTGATCCGGACTGGGCACACACCATACACGAATGCGACGATGAAATGACCCTGGCGGAGTTCCTGGAATTGATCCTCCCGGGTCTTCACGGCGAGGTCAGCCTTGTTCAGCACTACGGGGTTGCCGCGCATGATGCACGGTTCTGGGAGGAGCGCAAGCTTCCGTTCGTCATTTCTAGAGGGCACGTCCGCTGGTTCACGACCTACGACCTCGTGACAATGCGAGATCTGTCACAGACGCTCGGGCTCGATGGCACACCACTGTACATTGAGTACGGGAGGCCTTGGGCTGGTGGGCCCGGTGGGTTGCCTATCGAGGAGGCATGGAAACGGTTTTACTCGCTGCTGGAGTATTATGGACCGCTCGTGACATTCGTCGGGTTCCTTTACGAGTTCATCGGTGCGTTCGGCCGGTATCTGCGGGCGCGCCGCCGACTGCATGCTGGCCATCCGGGATCAGAGGCAGGAGGTGGAACATTGCCCTTTCCAGCGCGGCTCGGCCGCGAGCGAACCGGTAGAGTCAAGGTAATTAGGTGGTTCCAAGATTTCGAACACATTAGTCCCCTGGCGGTGGTTGAGCTTATCGTTCGTACCCCTCGTTGGGAGGTTCGGGAACTTGCTCAGTTGCTTGATGCCACTCCTGCGCGGGCCGCGGAGTACTTGCGAGTCTTGGGGTATCGTCCGAAGCGGGGCGGTGCGTACTACATACGGACTTGGCGCACGCCGAGGCTGATGAGACGGCTTCGCAGAGAAACCTGGCACGCGTGACGACATAGCACGCTGTACACGGGCCGGAGAGTCTTGGAGTGGACTGGAAGGTGGGATGCGAGCGTAGAAAACTGTGAGATCAGCCCCACCAGGTTATGAGAAATGCGAGCATCTTCAGGCTGAGGCGGCGGTACAGTGTTCCCCTTTATGCCCTGGGACTAGGGCGGGACCTCGACTGCGGCTAAAATGTGTTGGGTTGGTTGGAAAGGGGATGTTAGCGTTCAATGACTCCAGAGGGGAGACAGAAATGATTGTGGCTTGGTGAGACAACGTGGTCGACATCTCTACGACGTGGTAAGCATGGGCGGCGCGCGTCTGGAGGCCGGTGGTGCACGTCTTTTGGACGCTAGCGAGCCTTCGGCACGCGCCTAGGCGAGGTCAGCGACCGTTTTCGCCCACCCCGAGCATCGTTACGGCGTCGTATTCCCCGTCCAGATGTCAGCGATCGGCGCGATGAAGGATTCCACGCGAATGGTCATGACCCGCACACAGGGAGCGGCGCGCGTTTCGACTGCTGCGGGCGTCAGGAAGTGACCGACGCATGGCGGGTTGGGTGACGCGAATGGGGCGGGTTGGAACATACGCCTCCGTGGCGTGTGTCGCAGGAAGGACCAATTGCAGTCATGTAGCACCAGCGCCGGTATGTGGGTGTGGCCAAGTCGCCTGAGGGCGACTGCCCGGTGGTACCCGTCCATCAAATAGTAAGATCCTGCAATCTCCACGACGCGGACGGGTAGCGGAGGTTTGAGTATCGAGGGAAGTGGGCCCTTTCTGACATCATGTGCCCAGCTCGCCCCGAGATCGGTGTGTACGGCAAAGGCCAGTGACGGTCCCGTCATGATCAGGAACGGCGCGGCTTTGCGAGGCAGGAAAGCATCGAGTAATGTACACGGGTCTCCACCGGATAGGCGCCGGGTCCACTCTTCGACCCGCGCGACAAATACGTCGATGGCAACACTTAGGAGCGGATCTATCTCTACCAGCCGGACGGACCACGTGAGGTCGGCAACAAGGAGCGCGAAGCTCTCATGCTGGTGGATCTGAAGGAGGTGGTCCCACGCCTCGGGCGGGAGGTCAGTGAGTTCTGGAATGCCTGGTGAAGTATGGACATGTCGAAGGGCCTGGTGGGAAGCGGTCCAGAGGGCCCTGGCCTCGTCGGCTGTGTACGCGCCTGGACCCGCAAGCTCGTGGAGGTGGTGTTCCGCCTCGTCCTCTCTCATAAATCCTAGGAGCGAGAGGGCCCGCTGCAACTCAGTCAAGGGACTGCCTCCCGGCGGCTGTGGATCTCCAGGTAAGCAAGCCGCATTGCGTCTTCAGAACAGAAGCACCGGCACTTCGGATCCTTAGGGCGTTTCCGAGGGAAAGCATTCGTGGGTCCCTGGAACACCTGCATTCTGAACTCGTTGTCAAGCGGCACCATGCCGGTCGCATCTTTGAGCAGTTCACCGGCGGCGAGGGCGCCGGCTAAAGTGGACACGAACGCAGCCGATCCGGAGGGGCTCTGGGCGGCGGTCTCGACGGGCAGGTCGATTTTTCCACAGACATCTTCTGCCCAGAAGACCCTCAAAGGCTTGCCTTCCCGGAATTCCAAGCCCTTACCTAATCCCAGGTGCTCCCCCAGCATGCGGAGATCCTGCGGGGACAGCGGTTCATCAGTAGCCAGTCTTTCGATGACGGTCCCCAGGGGCCAGCCGAGCAGCCTGGCCATCTGCAACTCCTGGCTGTAGAGTTGCCGCGTTCCGGGGTGAATACAACCGAGACACGCACCGTCCAGGAATGTGTGTCTACTTACCCCTATAACTGGTCCGCTTGTTGCGCCGTCGATGACCACTCGCGGGAGATCGGTTTGGATGAATGCGCGCGCCTCATCGTTATCCACCGTAGATACGACGGTTCCCCGTGGCCGGCCAACGCGGCGAACGAATTGCTGGTAAGTAAGTGGTGCAGCCAGTACTTTCAGGTTTGGTTGCTGCCTCGCCATGTGATCTCGGGCAACCTCCACCTTCAGCCGCCCTACAGCGCTTCGCGGGGCTGCCAGGAACCTGTTGAGGTTGGACTCTTCGATCCGGTCGGGGTCGACGAGGGTGACTGTTCCCTGCAGCCCCGGTGTCCAGGCGAGCACGGTCTCAAGAGCGGCACCGACACCACCCATACCTGCCAACACCACATGATCCAGGGAGATCTGCGGGGGCAACGGGTGGTTCGCGTCATCCTGACGGTAGGAGAGTGCCGACCAGCGCAAGGTGTGCGGTCCTGCCATGGCCTTTCGGAAGCGGGGCTGACGCAAAGATGGGGCTACGGCTTTCGCAAACAGTTGCGCGACTCCCATGGATGCGCTCACGGCCACTCCCACCGGGTTGATGGGGTCGCTCACAACGACGGGACCGGGGCCGTGCTGGTATTCGGATATCCACCCGGTGCAACCGATGGTTACCATCTGAGAGTGTACCGTAGGGCTCTCGGCCTTCCCAATTGCCAGCACTAGGTCACATGTTGCGTTCTCAACTATCCGTCCGGCCCCGATAGCATCCAGCGGGAAGCCCCAGAATTGTGCGAAGTCCCCAGCCAGTTGGTCCAGGAGGCGCCCGCGAAGTGGAGGGAGTATTGACACTTGGGCAAAAGTCCTGGCGAGCAGGTTAACAGTCAACGCGAGCAACATTCTGCCCTGCATGGACTGAAGTGAACTACTTGAGGCGGTTACACCCACGTTCGCCTTGACGAGGCAGTCGTGCGCTTTCCTGGCCTCCGGCCCGACGAGCTCTTGCAGAAGGCGAACAGTCCGGTCGACGAACCGCGGTTGGTCAGCGTGCAAGGAGTCCTTCCCCTCCGTCACTGAATGGGTAGGAACACCGGTCCCTGGTAGCGTGAGTCATGTAGCGCCCGGTCAAGATTCGTAAGTACAGCTCCGATGTGGATTT
>JBFMCJ010000373.1 GCA_040754675.1 Bacillota bacterium | reverse complement strand
ATGGGAGCCTGCTGGCATACCTGATGGTACGCCCAAGCGCAAACGGCTACCGGATCGGTCCCTGGGTAAGCTCCACGTCCGACACCCAGCTATTGGATCGGGCGCTGAATCTACTCCCGTCTTTGGCCGACCCGGCGCGTACCTGGGTCGTGGCAGCAGTTCCTGAGCAAGCCATCGCGGCCCGCGCTGCACTCGTACGCGCTGGCTTTCTGCAGGTGGCGGAGGGAATGAGGATGGTCCTCCGGCTCAGTCCCCTGGCACCGTCCGCAGACATACCCTTGCCGCATACCAACCCGCCGCCGTCCCTCCGGCCGCAAGTGTGGGCGCTGGCCGGCCTTGACCGCGGTTGATCGGGGCCAAGGGCCTTTCACGGTTCGATCCCCAACTCCTTCTTGGGTATTACCACCTTCACCGTAGGTCGTGCGTTAACCACCTGGCCAAACTGAAGGTTGCCGGCAATGCTGCACAGTCGGTACGCATCGGAGAAATCCACGTCCAGCGCCAGGTTGATGAACGACGTTGCATCCAGGGTAGCCACCCTGATGGCATCCTGAAGCGAATCGCCACTGCCCACGAACACGATGGCCTCATCCGTGTCCACGAGGGGTCGGTTGACCTTCCACACTTTACTACCAATCCGTAGCCCGGGCAGCACGTCCACCTGGACGAGGACTGATCCCGCCACTTCGACGCCGGTACCGCCAACCTCACCGTCGCCCATCCGCGCGTGCAGGTCCCCCACGGCCAGAAGCGCGCCCGGCACAAGAACGGGCAGATAGACCGTGGTGCCTTCGGTTACGTCGCGTACGTCCATGTTCCCGCCGTGGTCTCCCGGAACCGACGTGGTAACCGGCCCGTCGGGCGGGGTCACTGCCACAAGGCCGATCATCGGTTGTATGCGGACACGCAGACCGCCCGGAAGAAGCACCACCCCATCCCGATGGATCATGGTCGGAGCCGTTGTCCGGTCCAAATCCCCAGCCCGTTCACGCCAGCCGGACAAGACGGGCGGGGTCACATCTTGGAACGACCCCGCCCCCCTATCTCAGTACCTCAACATCGGCATATCATTCGTCACTCAACTCCAACGCGTTCTCGCTCGGCCGGTACACGGCCATCAGATAGCACACCAGCGCCATCAAGACGTAGCCCATCGCGGGCTGCCACGCTGCCCCGAGACCCAGGTGGGGCGAATGTATTATGCCAAAGAAGGAACACACTGCCCCAAACAGCGCATAGTAGCTGGCCTCCCTGAACTTCCGATCGACAATGAACACGCAGATGGCGCCGAGGATCATTCCGACCAGGATGGCACCTGCCCCCAGCACCTCCATACCCCGATAGACCACACCCGCACCCCGCAGAGCATCATACCCCAGCTGGGCAGCCGAAGTGCCCGCCGCGGTGAGTGCGTTGTCTACCTGGTTTTGCACGTAATTTGCGATCCAGGGTACAAGCGCGAGCACGACACCTGGCGCGTGCCTTGCCGGCGTTGCCTGGAACGACTGGGACCCTATCACGAGGCCGATGTACAGCAGAATCGGCAGTATAGCCACCAGCGGGATCAACGCCAGCAAGAGCGGCAGGATACCAAACAACCCGACCACAAGGATACCTACCCCGGTGGCCCAGGAGTACCCCACCCTCGCGCCGACGCTCTTCCAGCCCGGGTGGCCGATGTAAACCAGCGTCGGGAACGGGCTGCCGAACAATGCCCCGACCAGCGTCCCTATGCCGGCAACCAGCATGGTTTCTACCGTGTTGTACCTGTCACCCGCTGCCTCGGCACTCTCAACGTTGTTCATGCTCTCGAGGAAGTCGTAGATGGCCAGCGGAATGGCCATTGCCAGGTAGGGCCCAATGTACCGCATCCCGTTGATGATCGCGGCCAGCCCCGGGACAGGGACCGCCACGGAGAATCCAGCCACTGCCTGCGCAAGGCTTTCGCCCTTCATGTACCCCGAGGCCCATCCGATCACCGTGCCCGCCAGGATCGCCAGCAGGCCGGCCGGGATGTTACCCGGAAAAGACTTGCGTGCGAACCAGCCTATCAATATGATGGCCAGGCACACAAGGCCGATATAGGGCACCTCCCAGACCTCCATGGCAGGGCGCATGGCTATGAACGTCAGCGCCACACCCGCCAGAGTTCCCAGCATCGCGGCCCGCGGTGTCACCCGCCGGATGAAGCCACCGACGAAAGCCCCGGCGATCTCAATGATCGCATGCACGAAGTTCCACGCCACGCCGATCGACCACGCCAGGTACCAGTCCCCCGTCTTCAGGTACACCGGCCCCATCACCAGGAAACTGCATATGAAGTAGTGGGGGACACTCACACCATACGGCACCGCCGTAACGTCGTCCCGGCCTTCCTTCAGCGACAGGCGCCGTGCCTGCCAGGCGTAATAGAGGTTTCCGAGACCGATCGACAGCACAAGCCCGGGTACAATTCGACCGTATACCAGGTTACCCGGGAACTTGATCGCGAACGCCAGCAATCCGGTAGCCGTCATCACGTTTGTCAGGCTGTTGGTGAAGAGACCGAAGAACCCGTTAATGTCGCCCCTCACCCACCACGGAACAAGCGCCTTCCTGCTCATGCCTCTACCCCCACCGTACAACGTCTCACGCACGCAACTGACCCAGCGCCTTCAGCAGTGCCTCTGACGTGGACACCCAGCCGAAGATGCCCCCCTGTTGGTGGACCATGCGTACGGCTGCCTCATGGTCTCGGGGATCAAACGCTGCAGCGCAATCCTCGAGCAACAGACACTCATACCCGCGGTCGTTCGCCTCGCGGATAGTTGTGTGAACACACACGTGGGTCGTCACACCCGTAACCACGAGAGAACTGATCCCTCGCGTTCGCAGAATGACGTCCAGATCTGTCTGGTAGAATGCACCCTTCCCCGGCTTGTCGACCACGGGCTCACCCGGCAAGGGTTTAAGCTCGTCCACGATGTCGTGTCCATACTCACCCCTCACCAGGATCCTCCCCATCGGCCCGGGGTCACCGATACCCGCACCCTGCCGCTTGCTGCGGCGCAGCTTGCTGGCCGGGCAATCCGACAGATCCGGGCGGTGCCCCTCACGCGTATGCACGACAAACAGCCCTGCTTCCCTCCACGCAGAGAGAACACGCTGGATCGGGGCAATAACCTTACGGGTCAGTGAGATGTCATTGCCCAGTTTCTCCCCAAACCCTCCCGGTGCACAAAAATCCCGCTGCATGTCGATGATCAACAAGGCAGTGTGCCCGGTGTCGCACTCGAACTCGTACGGTAGCGCTTCAACGCGAAGCCGTGCCATCGCTCGACTCCCCCCTCTGATCCTCCCGGTTGCTCACTGGCGCTCCAAGACACACCGACGTGTGTTAACCCATGGCGTCTCCCTCCCCTCCCCCAGGCCGCTCGCCGGAGTGAAGCCTCGACATCAACAGGCATACTGCGGCCATAAGCAGGTAGCCCACGGCAGGGCCGGTAGCCGCCCCCACCGCGATGCGCCCGGAGTGGATGATCCCGAAGTAGGACAGCACTGCTGCTCCAAACGCGTAGATGGACGCTTCCCGGAAACGGTGGTCGATCACGAAAGCCGTCACTGCCGCCAGAATCATGCCGACAATGATAGCACCGCCGCCGAGAACCTCCATACCGCGATACACAATCCCTGCATCAAGCAGCCGCCCGTAGCCAACCAAGCCGGCGTTCGAACCAACCGCCGAAAGTGCGTTATCGACGAGCGACTGGCCCCAGTTGGCCAGCCACGGAACCATACCCATCACCACAGCTGGAGCATGCCGGCTCGGACTGGCCTGGAACGCCTGTGCCCCTATGACCAGCCCGATATAAAGCAGGATCGGTAACACCGCCACGAGGGGAATGACCGTAAGCAGCAGAGGCACAACGCCCAGGAGGCAGACGACCAGTGCTCCCACGCCCGTGGCGACCGAGTACCCAATGCGAGCTCCCACGCTCTTCCACCCGGGGTGCCCGATATACACTGCCGTTGGGAACATGCTGCCGAGTAAAGCACCGGTCAGAGACCCCAGACCGTCGACAAGCATGGCCTCGCGCGTATTGTAATCGTCGCCTGCCGCGCAAGCACTCTCGACGTTATTCA
>JBFMCJ010000372.1 GCA_040754675.1 Bacillota bacterium | reverse complement strand
CGCCATCGCTGTCAGGGCTACGATAGCAGTTCTTTGTGGCGCCGCACTCGTACGGCTCCGTGAACGCCGCGGTCTGGTGCCGTGCGTTCGTGTTGTGGGAACCTGCCGTCCGCAAGAGAGAGGAGACGGTGATGGTAGTCTGCGTGGAAAATCTGAACAAGGTTTACCGCGTCCCGGTCAGAGAAGGCGGCTTCTTGGGCACCATCGAGCACTTGCTCCGCCCGCGATACCGGGAGATCCACGCTCTGAGAGATATCTCCTTTCAAATCGGGCGGGGTGAACTGGTCGGGTACTTGGGGCCCAACGGGGCCGGCAAATCCACATCTCTCAAGATCCTTACCGGCACGCTGCTCCCCACGTCCGGCACGGTGTACGTCTGCGGTCTACGACCTCATGCCGACCGCCGCAGCTACGTCCGCCGAATCGGTGCCCTCTTCGGACAGCGTTCGCACTTGTGGTGGGACCTTCCGGTTATCGACTCCTACCGCATGCTGGCCAACATCTACGAGGTCCCGCCGGCCAGGTTGGAGGCCAAGCTCTCTGTCTTGGACGAGGGTCTGGGCATCAGTTCCTACCTCAACCGACCTGTACGCCAGTTGAGTCTCGGCGAACGCATGAGGTGCGAGTTAGCGGCCACGCTTTTGCACGACCCGGAGGTCCTCTTTCTCGATGAGCCCACCATAGGCCTGGACATCTCGGCCAAACATGGGATGAGGACATTTCTGAAGCGGGTTAACCGGGAGATGGGTGTAACCATCATGCTGGCCTCACACGACCTAGCCGACGTGGAAAGGCTTTGCAATCGGGTGATAGTCATCGACAAGGGCCGGTGCATCTTCGACGGGAGCTTGGCCGCCCTCCGGGAGCGTTTTCCTGGCCGTCGGCTAGCCAAGATTCGGTTTGAGGTTCCTCCGTCTCCCGTCGCGGTGGCGGCTGGTCTCCAGCCGCTCCTGGAGGAGGACGGGGTTTGGGAGATGACCAGCTCGCACGACCTGGTGATTCAACTACCTCACTCCTGCCAAGTGGGTTGGCTAGTAGACACTCTCGGTCGAGTGGCACGCATTGCGGACCTGACGCTGGAGGAGCCGAGGGTAGAGGACATACTGCGGACACTCTACGAGAGCGGAGTGGAGACCTCATGCTGACAGTGTCAGCCAGCCTGGCCCGCTACGCCCGGCTTTACGCTGCTTTCCTGCGCCTTCATTTCAAGCGGCTCGCAGAGTACCGCGGTGACTTCGTTATAGGGGCTGTAGCCCTCATCATATCGCAGACCGCGGGACTCCTATTCATCTGGGTGATCTTTACGCGGATTAAGAGCCTGGCCGGTTGGAACGTATTCGAAGTAACCCTGCTTTACGGGTTGGCTACCGGAGCTGGTTCCTTGGCCCGGTTGCTCTTCTCCAACTTGTGGTCTCTTGGGACCACCTTCGTGCGCAGGGGAGATCTCCTCCGTCTCCTCATCCGGCCTGTTAACCCCCTCTTTCACCTCATCGCCGAACACTTCGAGGAGGAGGCCATCGGGGGGTTGGCCCTTGCCCTGGCCCTGGTCGGCCACGCTCTGACCGGCTTGGGGATGGCCACCGAACTGTGGCGCTGGGCTGTTGCCATTTTGACCATGGTTTTTGGGGCATTCATCATCGGCGGTATAAACCTGGCCGTAGCTTCACTGTCGTTCTGGATGGTGGATTCGGCACCCCTGATGTGGGCGGTGAGCAACTTCAGCCGCTTCGCTCGCTATCCGCTGGGTGCCTACCATCGGGCCGTACGGTTCATCGTCACCTGGATCCTGCCCTACGGCGCGGTTACCTTCTACCCGGCCCACCTGATAAGCGGCCGTGGCGATGCCTGGAGTTGGCTGGCCACGCCGGGCGCCGCCGCCGCGGTTTGCTTGGTAGCTTACCGGCTCTGGCTCGCCGGTTTGAGGCGCTTTGAGGGAGTTGGTTCCTGATGCTGGGAGCCGTCAAGCGATACGCCTCGGTAGCTGCCGTGGCCCTGAAGGCCGAGATGTCCTACAGCCTATGGTTCTTCTCCTTCGGTTTCGCTGCGGTTCTGGAGGTTTTGGTGCTGGTCTTTCTCTGGAGGGCGGTCTATGCAGGTGACGCCGGGCAGACCCTCCCAGTAGCGCTGGGAGAGATGCTGACCTACGTCTGCGTGGCCCGGATAGTCCACCAGTTTACCTATCCTACCGGCCAGCTCCCCCAGGCTATCCGCAGCGGGGATATCTCCGTCCTCTTCCTGCGGCCTGCGGACGTACAACTCTACTACCTCTCTTATCACCTGGGAGCCATTCTGGCCGAAGTGGCCCGAATCGCCTTACCGATGTACGTAGCGGTGAGCTTAATCGTGGGTCCCGTACTGCCCCACTCTGCGCTGGCCCTGGCCCAGTTCGTTCTCAGCCTGGCAGCGAGTGTTGTGGTGGGGTTTCTAATCAACTTCATGACGGAAACCCTGTCGTTCTGGACTCTTAATGCTTGGGGGATACGAGCGGCCCGTGAGGCTACGATCGAGTTGCTTTCCGGTTCCACCGTTCCGTTGTTCGTCTTCCCCACCTGGCTGGCGAACGTAGTGGGCCACTTGCCCTTCGCCTCGACCGTCTATGTACCGACCGCCATTTTTGCGGGCATCATCTCAGGGACCGCTGCCTGGCAGGCCATTTTGGGCCAGTTGGCCTGGGCCGTGGTGCTGACCTTCCTCGCCCGCGGTCTCTGGCGAGCGGCTACTAACCGGGTTATCGTCCAGGGAGGCTGAGAGACGTAAAGCCTTAGGAGGCTGAAACGGTGAGCCGGCGCATGGAAGTGATCCCCAGTTTCCCGGCCATCCTCCGGGCCAAAGTCCTCCACATCATGGCCAGCCACCACGGGCAGTACGTCTGGCAATCTCGTAAGCGGCCCAAATTCCTTGAGGCCTGCCTGGTGCATTCTTTCTGCGGGGAGGTGTCCTGTGGCAGGAAGACCGCCAGGTGGACAAGACCGGCTGCATCCCCCTGCTGGGCAACGTTTACGAGGTCGACCCTGCCGTCGCGCGCAAAGCCACGGCAGCGCCGCAACGGGGCGTTGATTGAAAGGAGCCTTGACATACGGCTGGACACAGCTTACAAGTCTTCTTGGGGGTTCCGCTGGGTTCGGTTTTTCTTCGGGATTTGATGTGACCCGAGGTGCAAGGGGGCCAGGACCGTGAGTCCCACGCGATCAGGGAATGAGACCCAGGGGGCAATGGCGTTTGAGGTCGACGCCGCGCTTGTGGTGGAATTGGGAGAGAAGCTGGTGGCGCGGAAGTCGGTGGCACTGGCTGAGCTTATCAAGAATGCGTATGACGCGGACGCTACGGAGGTTGTGGTAACCTTTGACCGCGTTTGCAAACCCGAGGGCTCGATTACCGTTGAGGACAACGGAGTTGGCATGACTTTTGAGACCCTCCGCCGGACCTGGATGAGGATAGCTACCGACCAGAAACTGAGAAATCCCTACTCGCCTCGGTACCGCCGACCGACTACAGGCGCAAAGGGAGTGGGCAGGTTCGCTGCGGCAAGGCTCAGCCAGGAGCTGATTCTTCAGTCCGTGGCACAGGTCGACGAAGTAACGTGGGAACAGGTGACCGTGCGTTTTGACTGGAGCCAGTATAGGCCTGGGGCTGACCTGCGCCAGGTAGAGCACCACTACGAGGTCAGAAGGAGCAACACCCCACTCCCCACCGGCGTGAAGTTGATGCTCCAACGGCTCCGAGATACGTGGGCTGAGTCGGACTTCAGGGAAGTGATGGACGATCTTCTGTACTTGACCCCGCCATATTCCGCTCCGGAGCCCGGGTTTTCCGTCCGGTTTGTGGCTCCGGAGTTTCCTGAGTACGAAGGCAGGCTATCAGACAAGTTCCTGGAAGCTGCCACGGCAAAACTCCGCGGACGCGTGTCGGAGAACGGCACCCCCGTTTACACGCTTACCTTCCGCGATGAGAAGCGCACCCTTAGTTTTGAGGCACCTGAGACTAGGTTTCCCGCCCTGGTTGGAGCCGAATGCATTGTCCACCTTTTCCTTTTTGAAAGGCGTGAGCTTGGATCGGGAATACGGGTCGGAACGGCTGCAGACGTAGGGCGGCGACATGGGGGGGTGCGGATTTACCTTGACGGC
>JBFMCJ010000371.1 GCA_040754675.1 Bacillota bacterium | reverse complement strand
GACCACTCCCGTAGCAATCCCGGCAACGCCTCCCACCAGGCCGAGCAGCCCCGATTCCACCAGGAACTGGGAGAGGATGTCCCGGCGCCTCGCACCGAGCGCCTTGCGCAGGCCGATCTCCCTCGTCCGCTCGACCACCGACACCAGCATTATGTTCATGATGCCAATTCCCCCCACGAGGAGGGAGATGAAGGCAATGCCAGCCAGCATGAGGGTCATGGTCTGGCTCACCTGGCTGACGGTCTCCAGCATCTGGGTCTGATTGAATATCCGGAAAGCGTCCTGGTCCCCCCGGAAGTGCCGCAGCAACCACTCCTCAATCTCGGCCGACAGGAGATCGACGGCTTCTCTGCTCTCCCCCTTCAGGTACACGCTCCTGATACCACGCCCGCCCACCAGGCGCTCTGCCGCAGTGATCGGCACCACCACCTGGTCGTCCTCGGACCCCGCCATGGTCGACCCTCGGGGCGCCAGAACTCCTACCACCAGGAAGCTCTGCCCGTTGAGCGTGATTTCCTGCCCGACGGGGTCGGCCAGGCCGAACAGCTCGCGCGCCACGTTCTGCCCGAGGACCGCTGCTCTCTGGCGGAAAACCACGTCCAAAGGTGAGAGAAACCTGCCGCGCTCCACCTTTACCTCCCGCACCACCTCGTATTCGTGGTCGGTCGCCATCACGGTGCAGTCGTCGTACTTGGTCACCCCGTACTTGGCGGTGGCCTGGGCATTGGCAACCGGCGCGGCTCCCGCAAGGCCGGGCAGGTCAGCTGTAAGCTCGCTCATTTCGGCGTAAGAAAGGGCCGCCTGCGGTCCACGCCCCATAATCCGCACCGTAAGGAGATAAGTACCCAGCGACTCTATCTGCGCCGTCACCCGGTTCCGCGTGCCCTGGCCGACCGCCACCACCCCGATCACCGCCGCCACCCCTATGGCGATACCAAGTGTGGTGAGAAACGACCGCAACTTGTTCCCCAGAACGGTCCTCACAGCCACTCTGAGCGTTTCGGGCAGGCTCACGACCGCCTCACCTCCCGCCATCCTCCAGCAAGCCGTCGCGCAGCCGGAGAACCCTCCCTGCCCGCGAGGCAGCCGCGGGGTCATGGGTGACCATCACCACCGTCCGCCCGGCACGGTTGAGCTGCTCGAAGATGTCCAGGATCTCGGCGCCCGTGCGGGTGTCCAGGTTGCCGGTCGGCTCGTCGGCCAGGATCACTGCCGGATCGCCCACCAGGGCCCGCGCTATCGCCACCCGCTGCTGCTCCCCGCCGGAGAGTTCGTTGGGACGGTGCCCGGCCCGGTCCCGCAGCCCGACGGCCGAAAGAGCCTCCTCAGCCATCCGGCGCCTGACAGCAGCCCTTACGCCCCGGTAGACCAGGGGGAGCTCCACGTTCTCAACCGCGGTGAGCCGCGGCAACAGGTGAAACGACTGGAACACAAAACCGATTTTGCGGTTGCGCAGCCGCGCCAGCTCATCATCACCCAGCGAGGAAACCTCGCTGCCGTCAAGGAAGTAGCGCCCCCCGGTGGGGACGTCCAGGCAGCCCAAAAGGTGCAGCAGGGTGGACTTGCCCGACCCGGACGGCCCCACGACTGCCACGAACTCGCCGGCGGAGATCTCGAAACTGACCCCCCGCAGGGCCTCCACGGCTGCCGGCCCCATGCGGTACACCTTGCGCAGATTCTCCGCGCGTATCATCACCGCCCCACCCCCTGGCGGGGCCGCTCGGGAGAACCGCCAAAGAAAGGCATGGGGCCCATCGCGCCGGGCATCCTCTGGCCGGACTGGGAACCGGAACGCAACGGCACCAGCACGAGGTCGCCTTCCTTCAGGCCCTCGGTTACCTCTGCCACGGTGGCGCTCACCAGACCCACCTTCACACGAACCGGCCTCGCTCCCTGCAGGGACCCGGCTCCACCTCCACCCCGCAAATTGCCCCGCACGCCGGAACCTTCCGGGGCCGGTGCAACCCAGACCCCGTACCCGCCGTCTGCCACCTGAAGGGCTTCAATCGGCACCAGCAGAGCATCCTGCTTGGACGCCACCTTGATCTTGACGTGGCACGTCATTCCCTGCCTGAGCTGCCCCGGCTCGCGCACGACCACCCTAACGTCGTACACACCCACGCCCCCCTCCTGGCGGCCTTCCACGGCCACCTCGGAGACCTCACCCCGGAACTGCTCACCCGGGAACGCGTCCGCCGTGACCACCGCTTCCTGGCCCACCCGCACCTTGGTCACGTCCACCTCGTCCACTTTGACCACGGCCTGAAGGCGCCCCGGATCGGCAAGCGCCGCCACGACGCCACCCTGGCCAACGTACTCTCCTTCCTTCACCGGCAGGCTCGTCACCGTACCAGCACAGGGTGCAACGACTGTCTTGTCCGCAAGTTCCGCCCGCAGCGACTCGACCTCCAGCTGCGCCTGCCTCACCTTCAATTCCTGCAGTGCCACCTGCTCCTCAACATCGTCGCCAGACAGTTCAACCACCACCTCACCGGCCTCCACATGGTCGCCTTCCCTCACCGCCAGCCTGGTCACAACACCCCCAACCTCGGCGAAGATCTCGCGCCCGGGGGGCTCCTGAAGCGTGGACGCCTCTACCGCCCGCACCGATCCACCAGCAGTGTCGACGCGCACCTCAGCCACCATGCCAGGGCGCAGTGCACCGGGATTCTCCAGCAGTACGGAGACCGGAAACAGCACTCCGCCGCTCGCCCCCGCCTGGCCCACCCGACTTACCCGGACAACCGTGCCCGGAACCTCCCATATGTAGTCCGGCACGAACACGGAGGCGGCCTGGCCAACGGAGATGGAGGCGATCTGGGCCCCGGTAAAATGACATGTCACCTCCAGGTGGCGGTCGTCAACAATGCTCGCCACCAGCGACCCCCCGGAAAGGCGCTGGCCCTCCGCCACCCGAAGGCTCACCACCCGCCCCGCAACCGGTGCCCTGACGGTTAGCTTCTGCCGGTTCCTGACCAGAGACTCAAGCTCGCGCCTGGCTTGCTCCAGAGTTACCTCCGCCTTCTCCAGCCTCGCCCTGAGGTCCTCGCTGTCCAGCTCAAGGAGCAGCTGACCCGCCTGTACGCCGTCGCCCTCTCTGACGAGAACCCGCACCACCCGGCCGCCGGTGCCGGCACGCAGCTCCCGGCGGTCGACGGCCTGGAGCACACCGTCCGCACTGGCCACCACCTCAATCGGCCCCCGCCTCACGGCAACCGCGCGATAACCCGCGTCTCCGCCTGCCGGCGAGCTCCGCCTCCCGGCCCACACCCAGCCCGCCGCCCCGATCACCACCACAAGCCCCAGGACCCACCACACCCTCCGGCGACGCCCGAAGGCCCTCACAAATGCGGCCAGACGCGCTTTCCCGCTGCTCACAGGCTGCCACCTTCCCCTCTCTGCTGACATGTTAGTATCGACACCACGACCGCTAGCACGGTTCCTCCTCGCCCGGCTGCCCGGGCCCCCGCGCGGGCCCGGCCACGGGCAACGTGAAGCTGAACTCCGAACCCGCTCCGGGCTCGCTCTCTGCCGCCACGACTCCCCCGTGCGCCTCCACAATCTGCTTCACTATCGCCAGCCCCAGCCCGGCACCGCCGTGCGAGCGGGCACGGGACTTCTCCACCCGGTAGAAACGCTCCCAGATGCGGGGAAGGTCCTCGGCGGGAATCCCCGGGCCCGTGTCCCTCACGCTCACCCTGACCTCCGCCCCCTGCTCCGTGGCGCTGACCTCGATCCGACCCCCCGGGGGTGTGAACTTCACCGCGTTGGAAAGCAGGTTCTCGACTACCTGCTCGATCCGGTCTTCGTTCCCCAGCACGGGCGCCAGGACGCCGGGGATGTCTGCCAGAAGCTCTACCCCCTTCTCGGCCGCCTCGGAGGTAAACCGTGCGGCCACCCGCCTCACCACGGCCCCCACGTCAACCGGCCCCAGCGTCCAGGCGGTGTTGCCCGTCTGCATCAAAGACAGGTCGAGCAGGTCGCGAACAAGACGGCCGAGGCGGACCGCCTCCTCGTGGATGGTGGCCAGGTACCTCCTGCGGGTCTCCTCGTCCTCCACCACGCCGTCCCTGAGAGCTTCCACGAAGCCCTGGATGGAGGTGAGGGGGGTCCTCAGTTCGTGCGAGACGTCGG
>JBFMCJ010000370.1 GCA_040754675.1 Bacillota bacterium | reverse complement strand
AGAGACGAGGGGCTACGGGCAGGGCCCATGTGCGGCGAAGCCACGGCAGGAGCTTGCTGCCGCCGACCGAAGGTGTCAGCGCCCGGCCGTACTTTGTCTGCGACGTCCCCCACATCCGTTGGGGACGGGGTCGGTGCCATCACGGGGGTAAGAGTTGGTGCGGGGAGGGGTCGTATATGAGCGGCGGGCCTGGCCTGGGTCCGGGCAGTGAGGGAGCGTGGGTGGCTGACCCGCCCGTCCTCGGTTTCGATGTCGCAGGCGCCGAGGGGCTGGTGGACGAAGGCCGGGCAGCCATGGAGCGGGGGGACCGCGAACGGGCGCTGCAGTTGTTTCAGCAGGCCGTCGAGAGGGGCCCCATCCCGGCTGCGCTCAACAACCTGGCGCTGATGACGCTCGAGCACCGCCACGACCCTGCGGAGGCCCTGCGAATCCTGCAGCCCAACTTGCGGCCTGACCTGCGGCAGGTGGCCGGGCCGTCGGCAGGGGCTGATGTCCCAACGCATGCCGTGCCATCCCGCGACCCACCCTCCCATGCCGGGACGCACCCTTTCGCTCACGCGGTCGCGGCCCGCTGTCATCACCGGCTCGGCGACACGGCAACGGCCCGGCGGCATCTCGAGGCTGCGATCCGCGCGTTTGAGCAGGGACCCGACGCAACCGGATTTGCCGGCCCGCGCCGTCGGTGGCAAGAATACACGGCGGCCATCCTCCTCGCAGCCGGCACCCTGGAGGACGACCGTCTCGCATGGGAGCTCTACCGTCGCTGGTCAGGCCAGCACGTGCTTCCCCAGAGCCATTACCTCGGCGGGCTGGCAGCCTTCAACCTGCGTCGGTTCGACGCTGCCTGCCGCGCGTGGCTCCAGGCCGGCGAGCAGGGTGACAGTTGGGGCTTCGTCGAGGAGTTCATCGAGGTGGCGAAGCTGTGCGACACGGACCTGGTGCCCCCGTTCCGGCTGCCGTACGCCACCCCGCGCATGGATGCCGTCACTGCAGAGCTTGAGCGGGTGAAGGGGGACGACGACCGGACCGAAGCGCTGGTTCGGCGCGTGAGCCAGGATCCTCTGCAGCGGATGTTGTTGATCTGCACCGCCTTCGACCCCGCGCCGCACGATCCCGAAGCCGCGCGGGTCGCCATGACCTACCTGGTGGCCAGCAACGGAGAATGGGGCGAGAAACTGGCTCGTGCCGTCTTCATGTCCAACCGCACGACCATCTCCCAAAAGATGAACGCGGCCCGGGGGCTGATGAAGGCCGGTGTCGCCCGGCCGGGCGAGAAGGTACGGATGCTGATCGATGGCCGGGCACAGGACGTTACGGTGCGGGAGCTGCCGGTCGACTTCGGGTCCGGTCAGGAACCCCTGGAGAAGCGCCGACAGGCGCTTGAGCTCCGGAGGGCTGGCAAATTGCAGGAGGCCAAGGAGCTTCTCGAGAGCCTGCTTTTCGAGGGCGACCGCATCCTGGTGCTGGCTGTCGCACTGTACGCCCTTCTTCTGGAGGAGCAAGGTAATCTCGAGGAGGCGCGACGTTACCTCGAAATGCTTCTGGAGTTGGCCCCAAACTACCCGGTGGCGCTCGTCAACCTGGCGGCGCTGAGCCTCCAGCAGGGGGAGCTGGACGAGGCCGAGCGGTTCCTGAGCCGCGTTCATAGCGGCGACCCGGAAATCAGGGAGGCGGTACGCACCTTTCGGAGGGCGCTCGCCCGGCTGAAGGCGCGGGGCTGACCGTAGAGGGCCTGTGGTCATGGCGGTGCGGGCAACGGCTACGGCCATCTGCCGGCGGGGAGCTGATGCGCTCGCTTAAGACGTGCGACACTACCTACACATAAGGTGACGCCAGGACGACAAACCAGGTACTTGACGTGCGGCAGGCGTGGGCGGAGCGTGGTACTCTATACAACGGCAACGGGAGGCAAGCCGGCGTGCTCACCGAAGACAGCCCCTTCACTCCGGGAGTTCCTGTCCCCGTGGAGTTTTTCGTCGGGCGCGCAGAGCAAGTCGAGCGCCTTCGGTCCGTGTGGCGCGAGTCGTCTGCCACGAAGGTGCCGAGAGTCGCGTTCGTTGCCGGGGAGAGGGGAATAGGCAAGAGTTCGCTGGCCTCCTTTGTCCGTTTCCTGGTGCTGCGAGACGGGGCTCAGATCGCCACCCACGTACACCTTGGCGCGGCGACCGGCTTGCCGGAGATGGCTAAGAAGGTGTGGGAACAGGTCCTCAACGACAGCGCGGACCGGCCCTGGCACCGAAGGCTCGTCGAAGCCCTGGGAAAAAGGGTAGCGCAGGTCGGTCTGTTCGGCGTGACCCTGGAGCTTCAGATGGACCAATCGGAGCTCGAGGGCCTGGCACGCAGGTTTGGACAAGAGCTCAGACAACTGTTGAGGCAGACTGGAGACCCTTCGAAGGCTCCGCTCATCATCTTGGACGACATCAACGGGCTGGCCGAGTCCCCCGCGTTTGCCAACTGGCTGAAGAGCACCGTAGACGAGGCGGCGACGGCTCGGGAGCGACTACCGGTGACCTTTGTCTTGGTGGGACTGGAGGAGCGTCGCCGGTCGTTGATACGGCTGCATCCGTCGCTTGCCCGAATGTTAGAGGTGGTGGAGATCACGCCCTGGGACCCCGCGGAAACGGCCGACTTTTTCAGGCAAGCGTTTGGGCGCGCGGGCCGCGCGCTGGAGCATGAGGCACTCATGCTGATGGTTGCGTGTTCTGGCGGTTACCCCATGCTCGCCCACGAGATAGGAGATGCTGTCTACCGAGTCGACCAGGACAGGAGAGTCAATGCCGAAGATGCCTTCTCGGGGCTGCGGCAGGCTGCCGAGGTCGTCGGTCGGAAGCACCTTCAGCCTCATGTGTTTGACGCAATTCGCAGCCCTCGATATCTGTCCATACTTCGGAGGGCAGCGAAGCTCGGTTATTCGTTCACTTTGCGCGAGCTTCGGGCCCGGCTCAACGACACCGAGGAGAAAGCTCTCGGAAACTTCGTCGCTCGCATGAAGCGGCTCGGCGTCATCCTGCCAGAACGCGAAGCGGGGAGCGGCGGCTATCGGTTTTCCAATCTGTTGCATCACATGTACTTCCTCATGGAGGCACTCGGCGAGGAGCAGTTGTCCACTGTTCTCACGTACACAAGACAAATCGTATCTGGAACGGCAGGGCCCGGGCCCTCCAGCAGTGGTTGACGGTCACCCGTTACGCCGGGCTCCCGCCCGGGGGCCGAGCGTCTCCCCGCGAGCGCGCCCGCTGGACCGAAGCACGACGACCTCGTGGTGGACACGACCCGGATTCGTGTCGAAATCGGCTACTCAGAGACCGTGTCGCGGGATGAGGCTCTGCGTCGGACCGTGGACTGGGAGCGGGCGCATCCCCCGGCCCGGATTGATCCTTCTGCCTTTGACTACGCCGCCGAGGACGCGGCTGTGCGCGGGGTTTGACAGCCGAGGCGCGGCCCGGGTCGCGCGGCCCTTCGCGGGGCGGTCCACCCCCGCGCTGCTGTCGCCCTGACACGGTGGATCACGTTGTCCAGCTCACCCGCTGCAAGTGGCGACGCCGCCTGGCGGGGGACGATGGGGCACGGGATGACTTGGTCGGTCTGGCGCGGTCTCGCCCTGCACGGCTGGCACTGATACGGCGGGCACTGAACGCTGCAGGACAGGGCGGACCAGGTATGGAAGGCCCCAAAGCCGGGACAGTTGCGCTGCTGGAGGTGGGTTGTGTGCCCCAACAGCTCACGGTTCTGCGTGCCTTCGTGGAAGCTGCCACCGACGACGGAGCGGCGGGATGGGTGCTGGACCTCCCCAGCTGCTATTGCTGGGCGCCCGATCACGATCGGGTGCTTTCGCTGCTGCCCCGGGCGGCTCGCTTCGCCTCCGCATGGCTCCGCCGTCACGGGGAGCCCGTGCAGCTTACGTCGCCGCTGTCCGTGGAGGTGGTCGAGCTTTTGGTCCGCGAGGCCTCCATGGGGCGAGGTGGCACCTGGGCACTTTTTCTCCCCGATCTCGTGCCGCTCACCGCCGAGGAACTCCATCATGGCCTACTCTACCTGCAATGGTCTCGGCTCGACCTCTTCGAAACCCTGGCTGACCTGCCGGGAGGGGCGATGGAGTGGTGCATCCCCGGCTCCCGGACCATCCGCGAGATCTTGATTCACCTGGCTCAGACCG
>JBFMCJ010000369.1 GCA_040754675.1 Bacillota bacterium | reverse complement strand
ACGGTCGCGGCAGGAGGTCCGGGGCCGGCAAGTGGGGAGGGGCCAGCGACGGGGGCATGGACAGCCCTGGCGGCCGGTGTGCTGTACCTGGCGCTGGTGTCTACGGCCCTCGCGTTTTTCCTTTGGAACCGGGGTTTTGAGCTCTTGAACGCGGCGTCCGCCAGCCTCTTCTTCCTGCTCCAGCCGCTGGTGGGGGCGGCCCTGGGCGTGCTGTTGCTGGGCGAGCCGTCCGGACCGGAGCTGTGGCTGGGCGGGCTGTTGATCCTGCTCGGGGTTGCCGTTGCCTCACATGGCCAGCGGCCGGCTGCCTCCACGCCCCGGAGGACGGCGGCCGGCGGGGCCGGGTAGCAGGCCGGACCGGGGAGGCGCACGGGTGCGGGGGTGGTCGCAATGGACGAGACGCAGCGGACGTTGCTGGAACTGGAGGAGAAAGCGCTGGCGCCCTGGGCGGCACGGTCCACGTCGAGCCGGGGCCGCCGCTATCCGGTTCCCGGGGAGTCCGACGACCCGCGGCCGCCCTACGTGAGGGACCGCGACCGCATCGTGCACTCGACAGCCTTCCGGCGGCTCCAGCACAAGACGCAGGTCTTCGTGCTGCACGAGGGCGACTTCTACCGGACGCGGCTGACGCACACCCTGGAGGTGGCGCAGATCGGCCGGGCGCTTGCCGCGATGCTGCGCGCAAACCCCACGCTCGCGGAGGCCATCGCCCTGGGCCACGACCTCGGCCACCCGCCTTTTGGCCATTCAGGCGAAGAGGAACTGAGGGAACTGATGCGCGACCACGGCGGTTTCGAGCACAATCTCCAGGCCCTGCGCATCGTGGACGAACTCGAGGAACGCTACGCCCACCACCCCGGCCTCAATCTGACCTGGGAGACCCGGGAGGGCATCGCGCGCCACGAGACCTTCTACGACCGGCCCGGCACGCTCGACGAGTTTTCGTGCTGGCGGCAGCCGGGCATCGAGGCCCAGATCTGTTCGGTTGCCGACACCATCGCCTACTGCACCCACGACCTGCAGGACGCCCTGACCGTTGGGTTCATCGAGGAACGGGAACTTGGCGGGCGCCTGGCCATCTGGCACGAGGCCGAAGAGGCCGCCGGGGTCCGGGCGGGCGTGCCTCGTCTCGAGGAGCGGCCCGTCGCAGCCCGGGAGGTGCGCCAGCGGATGGTGGTGCGGGCCTTGATCGACCGCCTCATCCGGGACGTGGCGGCCGAGAGCCTGCGCCGCTTGGAGGCCCTCTCGCCGGCCTCCCCTGATGAAGTGCGCCGGCAGCAAGGGCCGCTCGTGGGCTTCTCCGACCGGGTGCGGCACGAGGTGGAGCAGATCCAAAGGCTGCTCTACGAGCGCATGTACTACGACCCTCGGACCCGGCGGATGTCGGTGAAAGGGCGGCTCATCATCCGGAGGCTCTTCGAGCTGTTCGAGCGGGAGCCAAGCGTCTTGCCCCGCAAGACGCAGGAACGGCTCGCGCTCGCCTCCGACCGCCGCCGGGTGCTGTGCGATTTCGTGGCAGGCATGACCGATCGCTACGCCATGGACCTCTACGAGGCGCTCTTCGAGCCGTACGAACGCTCCCTCGGCACTCAGACCTGATCCAGAAGGCGCCGCACCTCCTGAAGTACACCGTCCATCATGGCGGGTGTCAGGCGCCCGGTCTGGGTGTTCTGGCGGCTGGGATGGTACGACACGACCAGCGCGGGGGCTGAACCCCCGAAGGCGTACACCGCGCCGTGGGCGAAGCGCGCCCTTCGAAGAGCCTGCCGCCCGGCCTCGTCCAGGCGGGAGCTCAAGAGCCTCCGCGCGGTGTCGAAAGCGATCCGGCCCAGGGCCAGCACCACCCGGATGCGCTCCAGCAGTGCGAATTCGGCCGCCAGATAGGGAAAGCAGCGCTCAAACTCCTCCGGCAGCGGGCGGTTGTCCGGCGGGGCGCAGCGGACGGGGGCCGTCACGAAGGCGTCCATCAGCTGCAGGCCGTCGCCGGCATGCTCGGAGGCGGGCTGGTTGGCGAACTGTGCCCGCCACAGCGCGCCGATGAGGAAGTTGCCGGAGCTGTCGCCGGTGAACATCCGGCCGGTGCGGTTGGCCCCGTGGGCCGCAGGCGCCAAGCCCACGACGAGAAGCCGCGCCTTGCGGTCGCCGAACCCCGGCACGGGGCGGCCCCAGTACTCCCAACCGGCGTAGGCGGGCTTCTTCTGGGCAGCGATCCGCGTCCGATAAGCGGTCAGGCGAGGGCAGCGGGTGCAGTGGGTGATGCGTTCCACCAGGTCGTGCCAGAGCTGTTCGGATGTCCCGGCCAGGCGTGCGTCCACAGCCGCAGATCCCCCGGTTGGGAGTATAATCGGCCCAGGGGTCGGATGAGAGCGTGGCAGGCCGCACCGGCACGGCCGCACTGCCCCTTCACGGGGGTCACTGCCCGCCGTGGCTTTTCTCCCGCATGAAGAAGCTGGGCGCCGCAATCGTCGAGGCGATGGTGGAAGAGTGGGGCCCCGACGAGGTCTTGCGGCGCTTGAGCGACCCGTTTTGGTTCCAGTCGCTGGGAAGCGTGCTTGGGTACGACTGGCACTCGTCCGGGGTGACCACCGTCGTCTGCGGCGCGCTGAAAGAGGGCCTCAAGGATCGAATGGGAGACCTGGGCCTGTTCGTCTGCGGGGGCAAGGGGGCAACCTCCCGCCGCACGCCCCTTGAGATCGCCCAACACGTGGAGCAAAAAGGACTCCCGCTTGACCCGGACAGGCTCGTTTACGCCAGCCGTATGGTGGCCAAGGTGGACAGCGCGGCCGTCCAGGACGGGCACACCCTCTACCACCACACGTTCTTCTTCACGCCGTCGGGCCGCTGGTGCGTGGTTCAGCAAGGGATGAACGAACAGACCGGGTGGGCGCGGCGCTACCATTGGCTGTCGGAGGCGGTCCGCTCCTTCGTGGACGAGCCTCACTCGGCTGTACTGGGGGTCCGGCAGCCGCGCATCCACCTCAACATGGTGGACCGCGAAAGCGAACGGGCGCGGGGCGCCTGCGTGGAACTGGCGGGGCTGAGCCTGTCCTGGTGGCGGCAGCAACTCCGCCACCTTTCCGAACAACGCAGCCTCCAGATGCCCCGCGAGCACGGCATCGCCGACACCCCGCAACTCGAACGCGCCCTTGACGCCCTGTACCGCGCCGCTCCTGCTTCGTTCGAGGGCGTGCTGGCTGCTCCCGGGGTAGGCCGCAAGACCATCCGGGCGCTGGCCATGGTCGCCGAGGTGGTGTACGGCGCCCGGGCGAGCTTCCGGGATCCGGTGCGGTACGCGTTCGCTCACGGGGGAAAGGACGGCATCCCATTTCCGGTGGATCGAGAGCTGTACGACCGCACGATTCAGGTCTGGCGCGGGGCGGTCGTGCGGGCTCGCCTCGGGCGCAGGGAGACGCTGGATACCCTCCGAAAGCTGGCGGAAATCGAACGGCCGGCGTAGATCCCTTCCCCGACAAGGCTGCCAGGGTTTTGGGGCCTCCAGTCACCCGAGCTTCAAGCCGCAGCCTTGAAACACAGAAGGAGGGGCGGGTCTGGAGGAGCGTTGACAGACGCGAACGGCGAGGCTCGCGTGCTAGGCGACGGCGTGCTTGTACTCATCACCATGATCTGGGGCTTCACGTTCGTGGCCGTGAAGGACGCCGTCGCAAAGGTGCCGGTCTTCACCTTTCTGGCCATGCGGTTCGGCCTGGCGGTGCTGGTGCTGGCGGGCATCATGGCATGGGAGAGGGCGCGGGACTCACAAGAGGCCGGTGGGTCGAGCCCTGGCGGTGCCGACCCTGTTCAGCGGACTCCGTGGTGGGGATCGGCCTGGCCGGGGCTGCTGACGGGCCTTTTCCTTTTCGCCGGGTATGCTCTGCAGACGGTCGGGCTGCAGTACACCACCCCGGGCAAGGCGGGTTTCATTACCGGGCTTTCGGTGGTGCTAGTACCGGTGCTGGACGCCCTGGCGTTCAGAAGACCCCAGCAGCCGGCGGCCCTTGCGGGTGTGGGGCTTGCGGCTGGCGGGATGGCGCTCATGTTCCTCGAACCCACGGACCTCGCCGTCCGGCGGGGTGACGTGCTGGTGCTGTTATGCGCCATTGCCTTTGCCGCCCACGTGACGGCCGTTGCCAGGGGGAGCCGCCGGGGGCGCCCGGCTCGCTTTTC
>JBFMCJ010000368.1 GCA_040754675.1 Bacillota bacterium | reverse complement strand
CCAACCGCGGTCCCTACACCCCGATGGCTGCTCCGATCGCGGTCCCTGCACCCCGATCCCTGCCCGCACCAGGGTCCCTGCACCCCGATCCCTGCCCGCACCAGGGTCCCTGCACTCCGATGCCTGCTCCAACCGCGGTCCCTACACCCCTATGCCTCGTGCCTACACCGCGATCACCCCCCAACCGGGGTCCCTGCACCGATTCATCCCCCGACCGCGGTGCCTGCACCGGCATGGCCCCCAAACCGCCGTCCCTCCGCTGATCTGCGTACCCGTGGCTCCTGCGGAAGATTCAATCCTGGGGAGCGGGGTCTGAGGAACACAGTGCAATGTGCAAGCTTCATTCTGGGGCTGCTACATTCTGGCCGCGTTGCCGAAGTTGGTATGCTCAGAAGCTGTTGGGGGAAGATCCTCCCGTTTTTCGGCGACATCGTGCGTCTAGCTCTGCGTGCCCGTGCCTGAGGAGTACATGACTTGGCTGAAGGACCATGCGGGCGAGCGGCAGATCGCACCGTACATCCTGGAATTGCCATGCTGACATTAAAGGCTCGTACCTGTTCCAGCGGTAGTGGCTGCCTTCGGATCTGGTGCCCCGCCCGTTGTGGGGTGTGACCGACCTTCGTCTGCTTGCAGCTATGCGCGTTTGACCGGAGGATGGGGTGGAAGGTGGGCTGTGATCGATCCCCTCCAGTAGAACCCCGATACGCCGACGGGCAGCGTTGTGCGCACCTGCTCAAGGGAAGCGAGTTCCTGGCTAAGGCGGCCCCCGACCCTGCCCAACTCCTCGACCGTCGCCGCAGGGGTGCCGTGTCCCTCGAACTCCACACCACGGCTGACGTGGTGGAAGAGTCGGTGCACGACCGTGCGCTTGGTACCCTCGCGGAGGCCCGCTTGAGGGTCCTGGTCGTCCATTCACCCACGGAGTTACCTGACGCTGCTGGGCCGTGCGGCGTCGGTTCCCCCGATGAGCGGCGAGAGCGGCTCTCCCTCGAGTTGATTAGGAAGACCGTGGCGCTGGCCGACCGGGTTATTCCTCCTGGTCGGCCGCGTTACGTTATCATCCACTGGGGCACTGACGTGCGCCTCGCTGACCTCGGGCTCAACCGCGCGGGACACAGGCCGCTGCACGGCGAACTCGGCCTTCCTGGCCTGCGTCAGCAGGCTCTGGAGCAGGCATCCAGGTCACTGCTGACTCTCGCCGAGTTCTGTGAAGAACGAGCCCGACGGACGCGTGCCTCGTATGTCCTGTGCCTCGAGAATAAGCCCCTGTTCAGGCCTGGCTTCTGGACGCCCGAGCAGTCGGTCGTCGCCGTGGCGGGCCGTCTCCCGGAAGATTCAGTCGATGTGCTGAGCCGGGTGTCCGCGCGGAATGCCCCCGGGGATAGTGTGCAATTGCGAATTGCCCTCGACACAGTTCACCTCCTCACGGTATGTCGAGGCCTGCGGTGGATGGCATCTTTCGGGCAGCCCTTCGCCCTTTTCACTGAGGAGGACGTGGCTCAACACGCGAGCCTTACGCCCGAGGCTTTCATCGCCACGCTGTCCCCCTTGACGGCTGTTGTGCATCTTGCAAATGCGATCGGGCTGGCGGACTCCGATGCCGAGCATGGGGCTCCATTCGCCGATGTGTCGGACGTGCTTCCGCTTCTTCGTGCTCTGGATGCCGGAGGCTTCCTCGGCCCCGTGACCCTTGAGGTGCGTGAGCAGGATCCTTGCAACGCCGTCGGGCTCGAACTAACGGCCCGCACTGTGGCGATTGCCCTTGGCCGTGACCCCTTCACCGGCACACCTCTTCCTCCCGGGGCGGAGGCCGCTGCCCGGGACACTTCCCATCCCATGGACGCGGTGGCGGCCCCTGGCATTTCCCTTCCGGTGGCCGCCATGGCCGCTTCGCCGGTTGACGCGACCGCTTCACACGACGACGGCCGCCCTGCGCCAGGGCTCGCTGGCGTACTCGGGCTCGGTTCCCTCATCCATGCGGGAGGCCTGGAGGGGGCAAGCTTGTCCCTCCGGCCGAATGGTCCGGCCAGGCCGTCAGATCTTACCGCTGCCGAGCAATTCCTCCTTGAGGAGTTCCGCGAGGCAGGGGAAAACATGAGGGCCGGCTTCGAAGAGCGCGACCGCATGATCAACTTCTACCTGTCTATCCTCACCGCACTCCTTGGGCTGACGGGCTACCTCGTACTTGGGCCGACCGCAGGCGGAAGGGGCGAATCGCGGTTAGCGCCTATCGCTGCCGCCGGCGTGGCAATGCTCGGGTCACTCTTCGTCCTTGTCGTAGGGTGGTTTGTTTTCTCCGCATACCTGCGCATCCGGGTCAATTCGAACAACGAGCAGAACGCCCGCATCGCCATCCGGAGGTATTTCGCCGGCCAGAAGCTCCCCGGGGACGAGCCGGTCCGCCGGTACCTCAGGCATCCGGCGGGCTGGCTCCCCGCCCTCAACGTCTCTGGCGTCAACTACGCCCGCGCCCGCACCGTCATTTTCGCCAACAATGTCGCCGCTGCCATGGGGGCGGGGGCCGCCACGTACTGCTGTTGTTTGATTACGCGCCTCCCCGTATGGCTGTGGCTCGTGGTATCAGCACTTGCCTTCGTGGGTGTGTGGGTAGTGCAGGAACGCGTGTACCGCCGCGTCCTGGGCGGGCGCGACCGTGAAGCCCTGCTGACAGAACTAACGCGACAGTTGCGAGAAGAGGGGTACCAGGTCGACGCACTCTCAGAAGCCCTGTGCAGGCAACACCGGATAGGACCCCCCAAACTTTTTAGGCATACCTCCACAGGCGGCGTCACCTGTCTTGTCGTGGCGCTCCGGTTCTTCGGCTGGTGGCAAAAGCGTTATCTGAGGAGGCTGACCCGGTACTTTCCGCTGATCATCGGTGTTCCTCCCGACTTGCGTCCCAACGTTGCCCTCTGGCTCGACCGCGAAGGTCTCTCCGACAGAGTCACATTGCGGCCCATTGAATGAGACGGTTCCGTGCCTTCGGTAGTCGGCGGGAGTCGCCCACGAGCGAAGCACCCGTTTGCTCGGAGGCACCGGTGTGCCCGGCAACCGAAGAGCTTGTCCCGGCGGCTGTGTGTCCTACGGACTCCAGGTGGCCGAGATTGCTGTGGTATCGACCGGCGCTGTGGCGGGGACGACCTGACTGCGGGGCTGCTGGCGGAGTGTGATCGCTGGGGAAGGTCGGTGCCCGGGCATGACATCGGGGTGGGTGGCGGCGACTTGCCCCCGGGGTGGACGATGCCACGCTGGCCTTTCTCATCGACCTAACCACCTGCGACGGCATTAAGCGCACCTTCCAGTATCACCGCCTCTTCAACTGGCACGCCGCCCTCCTCTCCGCCCCCCTCGACGGCCCCTCTCCTTCCTCCGCACCCTCCTCAAATGGGCGCATGGGTTCGCCAAGGGAAATGTACCCAGGGCGCATGATCCTTGGGTACGTCTGCCCTGGAGGTTGGGAGAGACTAGACGTTGCGGGTGCTAACGATGCGCTTGTTTTCCGCCTAGCACTACCAGTCTTGGCTCGAGCGCTGCGGAGGGCCGGGAGTCCGTCATCCGTGCGGCAGGCTTAATGGAGGAGAACTGGTGCGAACGGGATGCTGTACTCAGCCATAGGATCAAGAGTGGGCGGGCCGCTGGCCGTTAGAGGAGGAGATGATCCGAATTGCGAAGGCCTACGGAAGTACCAATTAGTGGTGCCGTTCTGGAGTGGGCCATCAGCGCCGCAGGCCTTACAGAGCAGGCGTTTGCCGAGAAAATGAGGGTTGGTGTTGAGACGGTTCGCAGTTGGGAAGCGGGCGCGGCACTTCCCACTAAGACGCAGTTCAACCGTATGGTTAGCATCCTCAAGCGGCCGTCGTCGGTGTTCTTCCTTCCCAAGCCGCCTGTCGAGCCTGCTGGGGTAGTGGAACTAAGGCAACCACCCGGCGAAGATGCACGCAGCCTTACCGAAAGGGAGGCTCGCTGGCTACGTCGGGCGCGTTCCCTACAGGCCTTTGCCTCATGGCTTAGTCAGGAAATGGGGATGCCCGCCCGTGATTTCCCTCACGCGACAGTAGCCCAGGATCCCGAGATTGTTGCCCGCCGCGAGCGCAAACGGATCGGGGTGACCATTGAGCAGCAAGTGACAGGCTGGGGGAATGTCACTACCGCATTTGACGGTTGGCGCTCAGCGCTTGAAAATGTGGGGCTTCTGGTTTTCCAATTCCGGCTTGGGCGTG
>JBFMCJ010000367.1 GCA_040754675.1 Bacillota bacterium | reverse complement strand
AGCGGAACCTTCACCATCCCCCTCATGCGCCGCGTGGGATACCCGCCCGAGAAAGCCGGCGCCGTGGAGGTGGCCGCCTCCACCAACGGCCAGCTCATGCCGCCCATCATGGGCGCCGCCGCCTTCATCATGGCCGAGTTTCTGGGGACCTCGTACTTCAACGTCATCACGGCAGCCGCCGTCCCGGCGCTGTTGAGCTACATCGCTCTGTTTTACATCACCCATCTGGAGGCTTTGAAGCTCGGCATCCAGGGGGTGTCGCGCGCGGAGCTTCCGGATCCCCTGACCACCTTTCTCAGCGGCGTTCATTACCTCATTCCCCTGGGGGTGCTCATCTACAGCCTCGTGGTGCTGCGGTTGACGCCAATTACCGCTGCGTTTCAGAGCATCCTCCTTCTCGTCGCCATCATGATGCTGCAGGGGCCCGTGCGGTGGGCTTACCGGAAGTGGAGGCGGCGAGAGGCGGGGCGTTTGAAAGAGGTCGTGTGGGACGGATTGCGGCGTCTCGTTCGGGGGCTGGAGCTAGGCGCCCGCAACATGGTAACCATCGGCGTGGCGACTGCAACGGCCGGCATCGTGGTGGGGATCGTGACCTTGACCGGGCTCGGGCTGCGCCTGGCGGAGATCGTCGACGTCCTGGCCCAGGGTCAGCTGCTTCTCATGCTCCTCATCATCGCGGCCACCTCCCTGATTCTCGGAATGGGCCTGCCCACGACGGCAAACTACGTGGTGATGGCGACCCTCACGGCCCCGGCGCTGCTGCTGCTGGTCCCGGACCTGCCTCCCATCGCCGCGCACATGTTCGTCTTCTTCTTCGGAATCCTCGCAGACGACACGCCGCCTGTCGGGTTGGCGGCGTACGCAGCGAGCGCTATTGCAAGGAGCAACCCCATTCAAACGGGGATCCAGGGGTTCATCTACGACATGCGTACGGCCATTCTCCCGTTCTTTTTCATCCTGAACCCCGAACTGCTCCTGGTCGGCGTCGACAGCGTCTGGGAGGGGATCCACGTAGTCGGGACGGCGCTGGTGGGGATGTTCGCCTTCGCGGCGGGTACCCAGGGCTACCTGCTGACGCGGGCGAGGGTTTACGAACGGATGATGCTGCTGACAGCGGCCTTCACGCTGTTGAAGCCGGGGCTTGTCACCGACCTCGCGGGCGGGACGCTGTACCTGTCGGCGTTTCTCTCCCAGTGGCTGCGGATGCGCCGGGAAGCGGCCGTGTCGGTAACCGCGTCGGGGCGAGGTGTCAAGTGAGAGGCGTGTACCGCTATCTTCTCCTCGGGGCGCTGTTGGCTGCGGCGGCGCTCGCCTTCGGGTTGTCGCGCGGGTCGGAGCCCCTTGTGCTCACCGTGACGGACGAAGCCGGGCGGAGCATCCTGGCGGTACCGGTCCGTCAGGGTGAGCGGGTGGAGCTGGGTTTTACCCACTCGTCCGAGCGCGTCCGGGTGGTCTCGGTCTTCCAGGTCGAAGGGCAGAGGCTGCGGGTGGTGGAGACCCGCATGGAGGGGTTTGGCCCGGGGCTGCCGGCGGACGCGGGCCTCGCGGGCGGCGTTCTGGTGAGCTCGCAGCGCCCTGCGTACGAAGAGATCGTGCTTCGGGTCAGCCCGTTTTCCGCCCACTGGCTGGCCGCAGGAGGGTGGCGGCTCGACCTGTCGGCCGCCGTGCCCGAAGGGCACGCCTCCTTTGCATACAGCCTCCGGCTGAAGAGGTCGGACCTCTAAGGGTGGGAAGGGGATAAGGGCGCTCCGCAGGGCGTACAGGGGGCAGCCTTCGGTCAGCAGCTCGGACATCCAGCCCTTCTGGAACCCCGGCGAACGGCGCCCGAGCGGCGCCTGCGTGATAACATGAGGGCGTAGACCGGGGGGCGCGAAGTCGGGTGCTGGCGGAACGCATTCGAGCGTTTTTCGAAGTCAATGAGGTCATCGTCAACGCAACGTACGGCGAAGTGTTCGTACTGATGGGCGTGGCCCTGGCCCTGCAGTACCGCCGGCACAGTTCGCTCCGGCTGGCGCGCAGCGTGCCGTGGCTGGCCGCTTTCGGGCTGACCCACGGGGCCCACGAGTGGGGCCTCGTCTTCATTCCGATCCAGGCGACTTACCTGCCCGCCCCTTTCGTGGCCCTGCTCAGGGCGCTTCAGCTCGTGTTGCTGGCCGTCTCCTTCGCCTGCCTGCTGCAATTCGGGCTTTCCGTAGCGTTCAGCCGGTCCCGTTCGGGCGGCCCGGTTCATCCCCTGACCGTGGTCCTGCTGACAGCGTGGGCGGTGGGCCCGTTCTGGCTGGGGCTCTCGCTGGCCGGCGACCTGGATACCTGGCGTCGCATCGCCGAGGCCGCCGCCCGTTACATGCTGGGCGCACCCGGCGCGTTTGTCAGCGCCTGGGCGCTTTACCGCCAGGCTCAAGCTTCCGGGAGGTCGCCCGGCTCCGCCTCGATCACCCCGGCGCTTCGCTGGGCGGCGTTCGCCCTGGCGGGGTATGGCGTGCTGGGCGGCCTCGTCGTTCCGCAGGCGAACTTCTTTCCGGCCACCGTCATCAACCAGGCCCGGCTGGCCCAATGGGTGGGGGTTCCGGTGCCGGTGTGGCGGTCGGCGCTGGGGGCCATTCTGCTGGTGGCCGTGATCCGGTCCATCGAGGCCCTCCACCGTGAACTCGACCGCCTCATGGACGACATGGAAAAGGCAAGGCTTATCAGTGCCGAACGGGAACGCATCGGCCGCGACCTGCACGACCGAACGCTCCAGCGGGTGTACTCCGCCGGTCTTCTGCTTCAAGCCCTTCAAAACGGCATGCCGGTGGGGCGCCCCGAAGGCGGCTATCTGGCGCGGGCCATCCAGGTCCTGGACGAGGCCATTGCCGATATCCGCGGCTATGTCTCCGACCTGCAGCCCGGCGACGTACCGGAGTCCCTCGCCAGCCGGTTGCGCCGCCTGACCCATACGCTGGGGCTCGAAGCCTTTGCTGATGTGACCTCGGACATCGACCTGCCCGACAGGTCGAAGGACGCCCGGCGCGATGGCCACGTCTACCTGGTGGCGGCCGAGGCGTTGAGCAACGTGGCACGCCATTCGAAAGCCCGCCGCGTCTGGATCGAGGCGCGGGTCCAGGACGGGCGGCTCAAGTTGCGCGTTCGGGATGACGGGGTCGGCCTCCGGGGAGGCGTGAAGCAGGGGCGCGGCCTTGAGAACATGCACGAGCGAGCCCGCCTTCTGGGGGGGACGATCGCTGTTCGTTCGGCACCGGGAAGGGGTACGGAAGTGGTGCTGGACGTCCCGTGGGAGGAGCCGGCATGAGCTGCCTGCGGGTGGTCGTGGTCGATGACCACGAGCTGATCCGGCTGGGCCTGCGGCTGCTGCTGGAGGGTGAAGAGGGCATATGCGTGGTGGGCGAGGCTGCCAACGGAGCCCAGGCGCTCGAGGCCGTTGAGCGGCTGAAACCCGACATCGTGGCGATGGACGTAAGGCTCCCGGACCGGAGCGGGATTGAAGTGTGCCGGGAGATCAAGCGCCGGTGGCCCGATATCAGGGTGCTGATGCTGACGGCCTACGATAGCGAAGAACTCGTGCTTTCGGCGGTGGAAGCAGGGGCCGACGGGTACGTGCTCAAGCAGCTGGAGGGAGCCGGTCTCCTTCAGGCCTTGCGCAGCATCAGCCAGGGCGGGGGGGCCCTGGATCCGGGCGTGACCCGCACGTTGCTTTCGCGCGTGCGCCAGCAGGCAAGGCTCCAGCGGCGCCAGGCCTTTGAGAGCCTGACGGTACGCGAGCAGCAGGTGCTGGCCCTCATCGCACGGGGTCACGACAACGACCAAATTGCGGCAGCGCTGGGCTTGAGCGAGAAGACCGTGCGCAACCACGTGACGGTCATTCTCGATAAGCTGGGGGTTGCCAACCGCGCGCAGGCGGCCGTCTACGCCCTCCAGCACGGGATTCACGACGTCGTCGACCTGCCCGACGAGCCCCCTCGCCCGGACGGTACATGAAGCGCAAGTAGAGGTCTGCGGCGTGGGTCGCCGCAGACCTCCATTCGGATCCGGGGGCGGGGTACCTCTGGTGCCGATGGATGGGGCTCACTCAAACATTTCGAAAACGGGCGGGAAGGTCCCGAGGAAGCCCAGCGCGATGAGGATGACCGTCCACACAACAACCCGCCCGAAGTCCAGCCTGCGCTCGTTCCACTGGTGGTTGAGCCACGCCCACGAAAGCAGCCACACCAGGACGGCTACCG
>JBFMCJ010000366.1 GCA_040754675.1 Bacillota bacterium | reverse complement strand
CCATCCCCCAGCATCCTGCTCTCCACGCTGGGGATGACGATCTTCTCCCTCACCACCACTATCTCCCGCGGCTCATCCCACCCCTCCCGCATCACCAGCAGCCTCACCGGCGTCCCCGCCGGCCCCCGCAGCAACCCCGCCACCGCCTCCGGTGCCATCCCTTTCAGCGGCTTCCCATCCGCCTCCACCAGGACATCCGCGCCGTGCAATCCCACGCGCGCAGCCGGGCCCTGTGGAAACACGTTGACTATTAGAACCCGCCCTTGGAGAGCTTCAATTGTCACGCCGATACCCTCATAGCTCCCCGCAATCGAACTTTCTAGCTGCTCGAAGCTCTTCACATCCAGGTATTGACCATACGGATCGTCCAACGCACCGATCATCCCGCGTGCCGCGGCTTCCCACAACTGATCCGCTGGTACCTGGTTGACACTGGCGGACTCGATCATGCCAACCAGCCTTCGGAGCACGTCAGTCCAGGTGCGCTCCCCCGCAGCGGTTCCAAGCGCGTCCCCAGCCCAAGCTAGCCAGGCCAGAACCAGTACGCCGATTAGGCCTACGACTAACCACGCCCTCCTGAGCCTCACGCTTTCCCTCCTCCGGCCTGACCGGCACCCACACTTCCCCTTGGACACACTGGGGGGGCGGCAGATCCGCCCCCCCAGTCATCGTCCAGCGCCGTCCAATACTACGGGTTATCGCGCTGGATCACTACCACCTTCCCCGTGTCGTCACCAGCGGGGGTGTTGACACCCTTGTAGACGTCGATTAGGTCGCCGACCTTGAGCGCTCCAACCGCGATCGGTGCCTTGTTCTCGTCGTACACGCTGGCAGCCGACGGATCTATGACAGTGCCGTTCTCCAGCGTGAACGTCCCGTCATCGTTGATCGCCACGATCTTCACGCTATCCAGCCCGGTTGCGATGGACAGCGCGTCCACCGTATCGACCTTGCCGTCCGTGCGGACTACCGCGTATACGAACGCGCCGATGGTCCCGTATGGGCTGCCAACCAGCGGGTATCCCGTCGTGGTGCCCTTCACGTCAAGGTACATCGTCACTGCGCCAGTCTCGTCGACCGAGTACCCGGTATACTTGCCGTACACGTTCGACTTGGCAACCGCTGCGCCGGGGTTGAGGAAGCCGAATAGGACCGGCTTGCCCGCACCCTGATAGTACAGCGTGACCGTGTCGCCCTTCCGCACCCCCGCCAGCCCGACATAGGCTCCTGCGGGCGTCTTGAACACCGCGTCGGCACTCACAGCGTACACGTTGCCACCGACGGTGATCTTGTTGTTCGCAGTGCTGACAGCCTGCACCTGGACGTTAGTGGCGACCGCGGTCAGCTCCTCGACCGATGTCACCTTGCCAGCCGCGTTGGTCTTCGCAATCACAGGGGTACTGTAGTCGATGTCGTTAGTCGCCGGCTTGGCTATGGTCGTGCTCGCCGCCGGGTACTCAGTCTTGGTGCCCTTGACGTCGATCTTGACGGCAGGCTTGGTATTATCGAACTCGCCCCACAAACCGATGATCCCGGCAGTGGTACCCGTCAGAACCCGCAGTTCGTTGTCCTTATTGAGCTTAGCGGTGACGTTGAAGCCGAAGAGGTCATCCAACTCATCCCACTGAAGCCCATCCTCCGGCGAGTCCTTGTCGAGATCCAAGCCGTCCAAAGTACCCGTCGCCGACGCACTGACCTTGTACTCGGTGTCACCGAGCTTCAGGTAAGTCTTCCCGTCGCTCCCAACCCGCAGTGCCGTGACTATACCAGACACCGACCTGTCGAAAGCGGCGATGACGAGCGCCTTGTTGTCGCCGGCGGGAGGAGCAAGCGCGATGTAGACAACGTCTCCGTCCTTGAGGTCGCCCAGCGCGGCTGCTGCACCGTTCTTAGTGATAGTGGCATTGCTAAGTACCGTGTACGTTACACCGGCCACCTTGAGCGTCTTGTTGGTGGTGTCGACCCCGTCCGTGTCGACCAGCCCCTCCTTGACGTCATACCGGAAGCCGACCACGAACCGGATGTTCCCATCGTCGCCCTTGAACGCCGTCACGTCCGTACCGTTGGTCAGATAGACCTTGTCCGTGACCTTCTTGTTCACGACCACCGTGGCGCTGTCAGCGAGGGTGTAGTCGTCGCCGTCCTTGATGGACAGGGTCGTGCCGGTAACGTCTGCATCCAAGGTGCCCTTGACAACATCACCCGAAGCTGTGACGTCCTCGGCGAACAGGACGGTGGTTCCCTTGGCAAGCACGCTGACCTCGGCACCCAGGATGGCGGCTGTGTTGACTGCACCGGGCATGGTGTAGCTGTCGGCGCCAATCTTAACCTCTGCGGCCTCAAGGGCAGCATCAATGTCGGCGTTCCGTGTGACAACGCCTTCGACTTGCTTGGCGCCCAACCCCTTTTCAAGGAGCAGCGTGGGGTTGGTCTTGTTGGGGTCATCCCACTGCTTCTCGTAGTCCCAAATGCCCAGGTCAGAGTAGTACTTGTACTGGACCACCTGGGCCTTGAGGGCGTTCCACAGCATGATGGCCATGTCGCCCCGGGTGACGAAGTCACCGCCGAACTCCACGCCCTCGAAGAGGCCGTTCTCAGAGGCAACCACCATGTAGTTGCTGGGCCACTCGCCGGGCAGGTTCACATAGCCCAGCACGCGCCCGAGCACAGTGGCGGCCTGCGGGAACGTGATGTTCTCGTCGGGATGGAAGGTCCCGTCGGGATGGCCGGCGAGCAGCTTCTTGGCCACGGCCACGTTCACGTAACCGCTCGCCCAGTGGGTCGCCGGCACATCCGGGAACTTGGTGGGGCCGACCATGTACTTGACCACGCCCTCAAGTCCCAGCAGGCGCACCGCGAAGGCAGCGAACTGAGCCCGGGTCACCGGGGCGAGCGGCATCCACTGGCCGTCGATGCCCTTGCCGATGCCGAGGGCTTCCAGCTTGGCGACGGCGTCGGCGCACGCCTGACCCTGCACATCAGGGAAGCTGGCCGGCGTGAGCACCGCCGCGCTGGCAGTGGCAGCGATGGAAAGTACGAAGGCAACTACCAGGGCTGCCACTAAAGCTTTTCTCACGTCTTCTAACCTCCTTTACACGACATTGAGAGTCCTCTGGCCCTTTGAATGGACGCCTGACACTGTGTGAGTCCCACCCCCTCCTTCTGCAACACTTACTCCGGGCGAGGCCACCCCTCCCCCGGAAGACGTGCTGGAGGAAGCTATTCGCTGTCCACCCGCAATTTTCCTTCTGGGGAGTTGCTATTTGGTAGCTTGACCTCTACCTGGAGTGATCGCCGTTCCTTCCCTTTGTGACGCAGACCCTGGCCATTTTGTTCCCGGTAGCCTGTCCAGGGAATTGCAGGAATAGAGGTGGCCCTCGCAGAACACCAGGATCTTCTCCGCCAGCCGGACAGCCTCATCCGCCTCAGCCTTTATGTACTTCCGGTAGGCCGCGCCAGCAGGATAAACGTCCGGGTACCGGGGGGGCGATGTAGTGCTTGTCCAGCACCCGGGCTGCATCCAGCACCTCGGTCGGTAGCTCCACTTCGGGCAGTGCCTCCAGGAGTTGCGACGGAGAGGAACCCCGGGCTACCTGTCCGAACCTGAGGTGCACGGCCTTGATCGCCTTCCCGGCCGCCTGCTGGGCAGCGAAGCAGGCCCAATTATAGTCGCCCATGTCCTTGCTCTTCCTGGCATGCCCCAGGTCATGCCTGGCCTGGTCCAGCCAGTCGTGCGCCCGGTTCACCGGCATGGGACCTGCCACCGAGGCAACATACCAGGCTGCGCCGGGCCTGGCAACCTCCGGTGGCCACGAGTGCCCGAGGGCGCCGGGGCCCAACGTTATCGCCGATCCTCAGCCACCATGGAGGCGAGGGTCCGTATTACCATTGGCGTGGTGAGCAGGTGGTTGCAAGGGCCGGGCGCCGGGAGATGGAGGGGGCACGAAGGGAAGAATAGGGTTGGCATGGAATCAGGCACCAGTGAGCTGCGGGGACGCCGGTCCCGGCGAGAGATCGCTGGTTACGATGCCCGACATCGAGATCGCCAAGGCCCTGGGTCTGATCGAGGCAAACCACGAGGTCCGGGCTCTGCGGGTGGGCGCTCTGCTCTTGTTTGGAAAGGAAGACGCCCTCAGACGCTACGTCCCCACGCACGAAGTAGCTTTCCAGGTGTTGTCCGACACCCGGGTGGAGGTGAACGACTTTTTTCACTGGCCCCTGCTGC
>JBFMCJ010000365.1 GCA_040754675.1 Bacillota bacterium | reverse complement strand
GTCCGGACGGGAGTGACCGGGTCAACCTCCCCATCACCTACGGATTGGTGGGGTTTCCGGCCTTCCCCGGCCTGTACTGCAGCCAGAGGGACGACGGCAGCGCGTTCCTGGAGGCCTTGGGCTGCCTGGCGCGTACCCGGGGACCGGAGCAGAGGCTCTTCCGGCAGGCAGAGGGGTACGTGCGCGAGCACGGTCTACAGGTCTTCGGCGTGGTGGTCGCCGGCAAAGCGACCGGTCCTCACCGTACGCATGGGTCGTCCTGCCCCGGGCCCGCTCCAGGTCACGCTGGTGGGCGGCCAAGGTGGTGGCCGTCGTGCTGGCGGCGTTGATCTACATGTTGCTGGGGGTCTTCACCGCCCTTTCCATCTCGGGGTTGAGCCTGTTGCCTCTTGAGGGCCGGTTCAGCACTTATGCCCTGGGGGAAGGATTGCCCCGCCTCCACGGCGCGGTCCGGCCCGACGCTCCCGCCGCCTTCCTGCCGGCGTTCGTCCTCTACACGGCTGTCGGGCTGGGGTCCTTCGCCCTGGTACCCGCGGTCCTGACCATGTGGTGGCCGCAGTCCTTCCTGCCTACGGTCTTCGCAGCGGCGGCCGGCGTGATATCGTATGGGCTGGCCGTGGTGTACCGGCCGTCGGTGCCGTGGAATCCGGTCTGGAGGCTGGTGTACGCCATCCATCTCCCGCGCCGAGATATGCTCGGCGAAGCGGTAACGCTCACCGGCTCCGTGCACGTCTTTGTGGCCATATTCGCCCTCGCGGTTGCGGTCGGCGAGCGCCGCTTCCGCAGGATGGACATGTGACGGAAAGGCGTGGTGATACCGGTGCGACGGTTGCCATCGCGCGCGTACCCTGGCTGCTCCTCCTTGCTCTGCTCGTACTGAGTTCCGGGGGCTGCCGTACCTCCGCCCCCTGGGGGCCAGGTGCCCGGGAGGCAGTTCCAGCGCAGGTTGCCCCGCCCGGTGCCGAGGAGATAGCCTCGGAGGTGGAGCGCCTGGCGGAGGGGTTGTCCATCCGGGTCTGTCCCGGACCACCGGGGGATGCCCGCGCAACTCTTACCCGCGACGAGGCAAGGTGGGACGACCTTCTGGGACCGTTATTCGTGCAGGGTATCCGTGTGCCGTCGGGCGGCTGGGCTGAGCTGGACCAGGACAGTCCGGAGTTCCCGACGTTCGTGCTGGGAAAGGGAGGGCCCCAGGGAAGAGCCCCGCCCGGTTTGGGTCGCGCTCTGCTGGCAAGAAGCCGTTGAGGTGAGGACGGCGGGCGGCACCGTGACGATGGCCAGGGCCATCCTGGTGCTGGACCCGCGGGTCAAGGAGACCCTGGACATCTATTTGGAAGCCGGACGCGGGAGTTGGAAGCGGTTCAGCCATTCCGCAGGCATCGCTGAGTTCAAACGGTGGTACACGGAGGCCGTCCCGCCCTACGAACCGTCTTCAGGTGGCTTGGCAGGACCCAACAGGTGGCCTGCCTCAAAGCCTCCATAGAGTGGAGCGATACCGACCGGAAGAGGGGGAGCCGGGCATGGGGGTCCGGGCTGGGAGTTGCTTGCTTGGGACCGACCTGGGGGCGTGGGCGAAGCTGTGCCGCCAGGACCCCGTGCAGGCGCTGGAGCTGGCATTGCAGGAGCACGGCGACCGCGTCCTGCGCCTGGCTTATCTCAGGCTCGGTGACCGGCGGGCGGCCGAGCGGGTTGCGGAGGAAACCTTCATTCATGCTGCCCGGCTGGGGCGGGCGGCCAGGACCAGTTGTTCCCTCGGTGCCTGGCTGGCTTGCCTGGCTCTGGGGTTGTCCCGGTCAGCGGTGAGAAGGAGAGGGGCGCAGTGCCGTTCTGGTCCTCACGCTGCCCCGACCCGCGAGCAACGGCTGCTCGACTTGGTGCGCGGGCTTCCCTGCCGAAGCGCCGAACTGCTCCTGCTGCACTACTGGAGCGGTTACACTGTGGAGGAGATTGCGGCCGTGTCGGGTGTGCCTCCCGCCAGCGTGCGGGCCGGGCTAATGGTCCCCTCTCCCTGCTGAAAGGGCACCTCGCCCGGTCGGTCAGGTCCGGTCCTGGTGGGTCCCAGGGAACGGGCGACGAGAACGGCTTGCTCCAGCGGGATCGCTCCTTCGAGAAGGAACGTGGTCTGAGCGTCGGTCCAGAGTAAATAGAGTACCTCGCGGGCCTGCTCTGATCCGGGTGGCTGGACCCGGGTCAGGGCGTAACGTGCGGTCACCTCATCGCTCACCCTGACTTCCCCGCTGCGCACCAGGGTGGTGCCCGGGGGCAGGGCTCCAGGGGGGCTGCCGGGCAGAACGAGGAGGGGTGGCTGAACTGCTTGCGCCTGGGCCAGGCGGAGGTCGGTGGTGCCGGTGCGCCTGTGCAGGTACCCGGCGACCAGCACGGGGCCGCGGCTGGTATCGTGGACCTGCAGGAGGGGTTCAGGGGCGAACCCCTTGGGGAGATAGGTGGGGAGGCGTGCCGTCAGGCCAGTTTCGGGGGCGGTGAGAGGAGGCGGGAGGGGGAGAGAGGGGTTGATGGTGTCCTCCCCCTGCAGGCGGATGCGGAGAGGGGCGGTGATGCGGGCCAGGCCGAGCCTGCCGGCTACCTCCCGGAGGGGTCCGCTTGCCACCACCATGGTGGACGAGGCCACGAGAAGCGCGGCCGCGGCGACGCAGGCGATCTTGAGGGCGCGGAGAACCCGTTGCCACCTGGTGGGCCGCGGCGGCAGGTGCCTCAGCGTGTGGGCCAAGCGTTCGTCGAACCCGGGTGGGGGTTCTGCGCTTTCCAGGTACTCTTTCACCGCCTGGCGGATCAGCCGGTCGAGTTCGTCTTCGGGGGGTTCTTTGGGGTGCCGCACTCTCTCACCCACTTTCGCCGATCTCGTCTCGCACCATCCTTCTTGCCTGGAGCAGCAGGTATCTCACCGTTCCGGGGCGTATCCCCAGGGCCTTTCCGATTTCGCGGGAGGTAAGGTCTGCCCAGTAACGCAGGATCACCACCTGGCGGTGTCTTTCCGGGAGTGCGGTCAGCGCCTGGGTCACCCAGAGAGCGTCCGTGACGCGGGCGGCGTGGTCGTGGGCGCTGGGGCTGTCGCCGGTCGCCGCGCCGTGGATCTTGCGGCGACGGCGCTCGGCCCTGAGGTACTGCCAGGCAAGGCGGACGGCTATGGCTGTGAACCACTTACGGAAAGCCGTCGCATCGCGCAGAGAGGGGAGGCGCCGCCAGGCTGCCAGGGTGGCTTCCTGGAGGATGTCCTCGGCCGCGTAAGGGTCTGCCGTGATGCGCGTGACCAGGCGCAGCAGGGGATGGGAGTGCCGGCCGAGCAGCCTGGCAAAAGCCTCTCCGTCTCCCTGCCTGGCCCTGCGGACGTCCTCCGCGTCGTCTTGCGGCGACCCGGGCTCTTCCCCCATGGTCTCTCACCTGCTAAGAGTACCGGAGCACCCCCGAGTGTTGGGGGCTTTGCGAGTATCGGAGCAACGCTGAGTGTTGGGGATTGTGCGGCAAAGACTCACGGGCGTATCATCGCGTAATTTACCGCTTCGGGTCACGTTTTCCTGTCTGCCGCTGAACGAGAAGTCGGCGCGAATCTCCAACACCTGGCCCTGCTGGATGTCTCTTATACGGTGGAGGCCCAAGTGGGCAGTGCCACGGCACCCCTGCCCTGGCTGCTATTGAGTTGGGTCCTGATCCTTCCAGGTAGCGGGCAGGCTGACCGTGAGCACTTTGGCGTAGGTGAGGCAAGATGCGGAGATACGCGATGACACTGGTTGCTGTCGCCGCGGGTTCCTGGGTGGTTGCCCCGGGCGTCAATGGTCTGGATACACTGCATCAAGGAGGGACAGCGCAGTGAAGCCGTACCTGCCCCGTCTGGTCTTGGGGGTCGGCATCGCATGCCTGCTGGTGAGCGCGGGCCTTTGCCCACTTATGGGGGCCCAGAGCTACCTTGGAGAGCCAACCTGCCAGCGGGTCCTGTCTTTCCTGGCTGACCATGGTTACTTTGACCCCGCAAGGCACCAAACCTCGTTCCACAGAAGTCCAATCTCTGGCGATGCGACCCTGCTTGTTAGCGAGGCCGGCCCGCCCGGCCGCCTTGTCTGCGCAGCCCTCATTCCGCGCGACCCGACGCAGCCGGTGACTGCCGCACCAGAGTACCAACAACTGAAGGAGGTGTGGGCAGGTTTCGATCGCCAGCAGTATCCCATCAACCCGCGGGTCGTCCGCGATATCCTGCTTGCCGATTCGAGCCGCGA
>JBFMCJ010000364.1 GCA_040754675.1 Bacillota bacterium | reverse complement strand
TCGCCATGCGGGATTGTAGAACAGCGCCTGGAGGGGAGTGAGGGCTTCCGGGTTGGAGTTCAAAAGCTCTGCCCCTATCGGGTTCTGCATCCAGGCGTTGGAGGCCACCACCAGCACGCTCGAGGCCGCACTGCCGAGCGCCACCGGAATGCCCGTCAACCAGTGTGCCAAGGGCGGCAGCCGGTCCCACCCGTACAGGTACAGGGCGAGGAAGATGGCCTCGATGAAGAACGCAAAGGCCTCCAGTGTGAAGGCAGGCCCGATCACGTGGCCAAACCGCTCCATGAAGGCGGGCCAGAGCAGGCCGAGCTCAAAGGAAAGCGCCGTGCCGCTCACGGCCCCGATGGCAAACAGGATGCCGGTCGCCTTGGCCCACGTGCGGGCGAGTGCAAGCAAGTAGGGCTTGTGGAAACGGAGCCATAGCCCTTCGGCGATGAGCATCAAAACCGGCATGCCCACTCCGAGGGCCGCAAAGATCATGTGAAACCCCAGAGAAAACGCCATGAGGAACCGTGCAGCCGACAGGTTGTCGATGGTTTCCATCGCCATTATCCCCGCATTCGACCGGGGTGTTCCACCGTCGGTGCATTCTAGCGAGCCGCCGACACGCCCGTAATGGACATCTCTCTCATTCGCGGGGGACATTTGTCCCGTTGCGACCGTGCCAACGCGCGATGATATCCCGAAGCCGCCGCGGCCGGAGAGAGGTCGCCCCCGGTCGCCTGGGCTGCCGCAAGGCCGCTTCGCCGAGGCGATCCCCTTGACGGCACGCATGAGCTATGCCCCCGCCGGGGGTAGCGGGCCGGTACCGTCGTGCTATACTGGCGCTGGCTCGAACGCCAGCGCCGGAGCATCATACCAGGTTTAGACGCGCAAAAAAGGGGAGATCGGGGCGTGGCCGCACGCTACGTCGAGCCCGTCACATTTGCTGACGACCCGCTGTGGTACAAGGATGCCGTCATTTACGAGGTGCACGTGCGTGCCTTCTACGACAGCAACGCAGACGGGATCGGGGATTTCCCCGGCCTGACCCAAAAGCTCGATTACATTCAATCTCTGGGCGTCACCGCCGTCTGGCTGCTCCCGTTCTACCCGTCCCCTCTCAAGGACGACGGCTACGACATAGCGGACTATTTCGGCGTCCACCCTGCGTACGGCACGCTGCGAGACTTCGAGGTGTTCCTGCGGGAAGCGCACCGACGGGGAATCCGCGTCATCACCGAACTCGTGTTGAACCACACGTCCGACCAGCACCCCTGGTTTCAGCGTTCCCGTAGGGCCAAACCTGGCAGTGTGTGGCGCAACTTCTACGTCTGGAGCGACACACCGGACCGGTATCGAGAGGCCCGCATCATCTTCAAAGACTTTGAGCCATCCAACTGGACCTGGGACCCGGTGGCACGAGCCTACTACTGGCGCCGCTTCTACTCGCACCAGCCCGACCTCAACTACGACAACCCGTACGTGCGCAAGATGATGTTCCGCGTCGTCGACCACTGGATGCGGCTAGGAGTCGACGGGATGCGTCTCGATGCCATCCCCTACCTCTACGAGCGGGAGGGCACCCCCTGCGAGAGCCTGCCGGAGACGTTCGAGTTGATCAAGCAGCTGCGCCGCCACATCGATTCGCGCTACCCCAACCGGATGCTCCTCGGCGAGGCCAACCAGTGGCCGGAGGATGCCGTCGCGTACTTCGGCAGCGGCGACGCCTGCCACATGGTCTTCCATTTCCCTTTGATGCCCCGGCTGTTCATGGCCATTCACATGGAGGACCGCTTTCCCATCACCGACATCCTGAGCCAGACGCCGGCCATCCCGGAGACGGCCCAGTGGGCGCTGTTCTTGCGCAATCACGACGAGCTGACCCTGGAGATGGTCACCGACGAGGAGCGGGACTACATGTACCGCGTCTATGCGCAGGATCCGCAGGCCCGGATCAACCTCGGCATCCGGCGCCGGCTGGCTCCCCTGCTGGGCAACCACCGGCGGAAGATCGAACTCATGAACGGCCTGCTCTTTTCCCTTCCCGGGACGCCGATCATTTACTACGGCGACGAGATCGGCATGGGGGACAACATCTACCTTGGCGACCGCAACGGCGTCCGCACCCCGATGCAGTGGAGCGCCGACCGTAACGCCGGTTTCTCCCGGGCCAATCCCCAGCGGCTGTACCTTCCCATCATCATCGATCCGGAGTATCACTACGAAGCCGTCAACGTGGAGGCGCAGCAAAACAACCCGCACTCCCTCTTGTGGTGGATGCGGCGGCTCATCGCCCTTCGCAAGCGCTTCAAGGCGTTCAGCCGGGGGAGCCTGGATTTCCTCCACCCGGAAAACCGGAAGGTGCTGGCCTTCGTGCGCCGCTACGAGGACGAGCAGATCCTGGTCGTCGCCAATCTGTCGCGGTTTGTCCAGTACGTCGAGCTGGATCTGTCGGCGTTCCGAGGGATGGTACCCGTCGAACTTTTCGGGCGCACGGAGTTTCCGCCGGTGGGGGACGGCCCGTATTTTCTCACCCTGGGGCCGCATGCGTTTTACTGGTTTTCGCTGGAGCGAAAGCGACAGCCCGAGATCCGGGCGGGTGAACCGGCCGTGAGTGCGGCCGAACTGCCGAGGCTCGAGGTGCGGGGAGCGTGGGAGAGTGTCATAGGGGGCAGGGCCAGGGAAGCCCTAGAAGGTGCACTGGCAACTTACCTCAGGGTGAGGCGGTGGTTTGGAAACCGAAGGCGGCGCATCCAGTCGGTGAGCCTCCTCGATGCCGTGCCTCTGTCTAACGGCGGGAATGCCGGGGTTTTGGTCCTGGCCCGCGTGGATTACACCGAGGGGGATCCCGACACCTACCTGGTGCCCCTCACCTTCGCTGCGGGACAGGCGGCGATAGACGCGCTGGCCCGCTTCCCCCACGCGGTCGTTGCCCGGCTCACCGTGGTCAGCAACGGCGGGGTGCAGGAGGGGGTGCTGCACGACGCGCTGTGGGACCCCGGATTTTGCAAGCGGCTGCTGGATGCCATCGTTCGGCGGCGCCGTTTGAAGGGGATGGAAGGAGAGGTCCTCTTCTGGCCAGCCCGGGCAGGCCGGCAGCTCGTGGGAACCGAGCCCGCTGCGCTCGAACCGTCGGTGCTCCAGGTCGAGCAGCGCAACACGTCGGTGCTCTTTGGTGATCGGCTGATCCTCAAACTTTTCCGGTGCCTGGGCGATGGCGTCAACCCGGAACTCGAGACCCTGCGATTCCTCACCGAGCGCACCTCGTTCGAAAACATCCCGCCCCTCGTCGGCGGTGTTGAGTACCGACGTGGCCAGGGCGAGCCGCTGACGCTGGCCCTTCTCGAGGGGTTCGTCCCCCACGGAGGCCAGGACGCCTGGGACTATACGCTCGACGCCCTGCACCGCTATTTCGAGGGCCTGCTGACGGGACATTCGGAGGCCCCGGCCCCCGATCCCCCCTCGGGACACTTGCTGGACCTGGCCGCTCGAGTTCTCCCGGCCCTGGCCGTGGAGACCATTGGCCCCTACCTGGAGGCGGCACGGCTGCTCGGCCAGCGCACGGCGGAACTTCACCTCGCGCTGGCCTCCGCCCCTGGCGATCCCGCTTTCGCGCCCGAACCGTTCTCAGCCAACGATCAGCGCTCCCTGTATCAGGCCGCGCGGCGACTCACGAGTGAGGTGGTGCAGGAGCTTCGCAGGCGGATGGGCGAGCTCGATGCGGAGGCCCGGCAGGCGGCGCAGGCGGTGTTGGAGCTCGAACCAGTGATGATGGCGCGGCTCCGGTCGGTCCTGGAGCGAAAGGTTGACGCCGTGCGCATCCGATGCCACGGTGACTACCACCTGGGCCAGCTCTTGTTCACCGGGAAAGACTTCGTCGTCATCGATTTCGAGGGGGATCCGGCCCGGCCGGTGAGCGCTCGCCGGCTGAAGCGGTCACCCCTGCAGGACGTGGCGGGCATGTTCCGGTCCTTCGATCGGGCGGCACACCTCGCTCTGCGGGCCCAGGTGACCATGGGCGTTGCCAGGCCGGAGGACCTGCCGGCACTTGAACGCTGGGCCCGCTGGTGGACGGCATACGTGTCCGCCGCCTTTCTGGGGGCGTACCTCCGCCTGGCGGGAGAGGCTCCCTTCATGCCGCGTGAACGGGAGATTGCCGGGATGCTGCTCGACTTCTTCTTGCTGGAGAGGGCCCTGCGCGAGCTGGCCGACGACCTCGGCAACCGGCCCGACCAGGTAGGCGTGGCGCTGCAGGGTATCCTG
>JBFMCJ010000363.1 GCA_040754675.1 Bacillota bacterium | reverse complement strand
ACTTCGTGGGGATCTGGAACGAGTTTCTGCTGGCCCTGATCATCCTGGCCCGCGATTCGCTCAAGACACTGCCGCTCGGGCTTGCCAACCTGCAGATGGTCATGCAGTATCAAACGGACTGGGGCGCGCTGTTTGCTGGGCTCGTCCTGGCCGTGGTGCCCATCCTGATCGGCTTTGTCCTGCTCAACCGCCAGATTACCGAGGGCGTCACGCTGGGAGCGGTCAAGGGCTGAGAGTTCACCAGCAGGTGCAAAAGGCGGACGGTGGAGGTGCGTGTCGACGGTGCGCAGGCTGGAGGGTAAGGTGGCCATCATTACGGGAGCCGCTTCGGGCATCGGTGAGGCGTGCGCCCGCCTCTTCGCCCGGGAGGGCGCGGCGGTGGTGGTGGCCGACATCAATGCGGAGGCGGGAGCCCGCGTGACGGAGCAGGTCGCTGCCGTCGGCGGGGTCGCCACCTTCGTGCACATGGACGTGACGAAAGAAGCAGAGTGCGAGCGGCTCGTTCGGGAGACGGTGGCGCGAGTCGGTCGGCTTGACATCCTGGTGACCAACCCCTGGCACAACCCGTGGCTGGCAGCGGCTGACACGTCCGTGGAGGAATGGCGCCGCACCCTGGCAGTGACACTCGACGGGGTCTTCTTTTGCTGCAAGTACGCCGTGCGGGCCTTTCCGGAGTCGGGCGGCGCCATCGTCAACGTGGCGTCGGTGCAGGCCATCTCGGGCATGCCGAAATGTGCCGCGTACATGGCCGCCAAGGGCGCTGTGTTGCAGCTGACCCGTTCCATCGCCATCGACTACGGGCCCAGAGGTGTCCGGGCCAACACGGTGTGCCCAGGCATCATCGCCACGCCCCCTACCATGGCCTCGTTCGTGTCGAACGCGGAAGAAGAAGAGGCCGCGTCGCGCCCGCTGCTCAAGCGCCTTGGGCAGCCCGAAGAGGTGGCCAGCGCCTGCCTGTTCCTGGCGAGCGACGAGGCGGCTTACATCACGGGAGCCTGTCTGGTCGTGGACGGAGGCCTGACTGCGTTCCATATTTAAAATCCTCAGGCGTTGGGGATTCTTGACGGGTCTCAACTGGGAAAGAAAGAGCAAGGGAGTCAAACCGCACATGTTTGATGTCCTCATCAAGAACGGCCACGTCATCGACGGTACCGGCAAGCCCCGCTGTAGGGCGGATATCGGTATCAGGGACGGGCGCATCGAGGCCATCGGCGACCTCGGGGTGGCCGCGGCGAAAGAGGTGATCGACGCGACTGGCCGGGCCATTTGCCCGGGCTTTATCGATACACACGTGCACCTCGACATCATGCTACTTGTCGACCGAGCGAACGAAGCCAGCCTCTCGCAGGGCATTACCACGGTCATCCTGGGCCAGGACGGTCTATCGTATGCCCCGCTGTCACCGGCCAACCTGCGCACCTACGCCCGGTACCTCGGTGGGCTTAACGGCTATCCCGACATTGGGTGGGACTGGCAATCGGTGAGCGAGTACCGAGCCCGGTTCCACCGGCAGGTGGCCCTCAACACGTGCTACCAGGTGCCGCACGGAGCGGTGCGCCTCGAGGCCGTGGGCTTTCAGGACGTGCCGCTCATTGGGGAGGACCTCGAAAGGGCCAAGCGCTTGGTCGCACAAGCCTTCGAAGAGGGCGCCGTGGCCTTCTCCACCGGCCTCAGCTATTATCCGCAGTCCTGGTCCACCACCGAGGAGCTCGTTGAACTCTGCAAGGTGGCCGCCCGTTCTGGCCGGCCGTTCGTTATCCACACCCGCACCGTCTGGCGCACCTTGCCGTCGGATTGGCTCACGGCTGCGACCGTGGAAGCCATCGAGATAGGGCGCAAGAGCGGTGCGTCGGTGCATTTCTCGCATTTCCGGACGACTCCCCGCAACGCCGGCAGAGTGGCCGAACTGATGGCCCCCATCGACGAGGCGTTGCGCCAGGGCCTGGACATCACCCTGGAACTCTACCCGTACCCGTCGGGCAGCGGCTTCGTCATGTTCCTGATTCCGGGATGGGCGCACGAAGGGGGTCCCGAAGCCCTGTTGCGGCGCGTGCGGGACCCCGCGACCCGGCGCCGGATTGCACGTAGCATGTGGCAGGAGAGCACCGTCCCGCCAGCCCTCGACGACGTCGTCACCTACGTTCCCTCTGAGAAGAACGCCTGGGCCATGGGCCTCACGTTCGAGGCCATCGCCCGGCGCATGGGTGTCGACGACGTGGCGGAGGCCATCCTGGTGCTCCTGGCCGAAGAAAACTTGCAGGTTGGCTACCGGGGCAGCCCACCCGGTGACGTGCAGATCTGGGAACGCCTCAACCAGGACTTCCTCGAGCTGGTGTCGCGACCTTACTACATGGTCGGCAGCGACAGCATCCACATTGGGCGCCATCCACACCCCCGCACCTGGGGCACCTTCCCGCGGTTCTTGCGTCTGGCCCGGGAGCGCGGTTACCCGACGCTGGAGGCGCTCATCAACCGCATGACAGAGGTGCCAGCCCGGAGGTTCGGGCTCAAGGACCGGGGCACCCTGGAGCCGGGGAAGGCGGCTGACGTCGTTGTCTTCGATCCCGAGACTGTGCGCGACACCGCCACGTACGAGAACCCGGTACAGAAGGCGGTTGGTATTGACTATGTACTCGTCAACGGACAGGTGGCCTATCGGGACGGCAGGGCAACGGGCGTACTGGCCGGCCGCGCGCTACCGGAGTGACGCGGCAGCGTGCAGCGCGAGCCTGCCGTTGTCCTTCGCCAGGAGGGGCGGCCAATGAGTGAGACGCGGGCGACGCAGGGTGCAAGGGCAGCACCCGGCCCCTATGAACAGATGGGCGTAAGTAAGGTCATTAACGCTGCGGCGACGCTGACGAGACTGGGGGGTAACATAATCCCCCCGTCCGTGGTGGAAGCCATCGTGGGTGCGTCGCGGGGATTCGTGGACCTCAACGAGCTGCAGTTGAGGGTGGGCGAACGGCTGGCCGAACTGACGCACAATGAGGGAGCGTATGTGACGTGCGGAGCCGCCGCGGGGCTGTACCTAGGCGTGGCAGCCACTCTCGCCCTCAAGGACCCAGAGAGGTTCCGCCGGGTACCCACCGACCCGCCGCTCGAATATGAGGTCCTAATTCACCGGGCCCACCGGAACCCGTATGACGTAGCCGTAGCCCAGTTCGGGGTCCGGCTCGTGGAGGTCGGTCAGGTAGGCCCTAGGGCCACCGAGGAGCCGGTGGAGTTCCTAGAGCGGATGCACGACCGGACGCTTGCCATCCTCTACGTGATCTCGGGCTGGCTTCCTCAAGGTGCGCCGCCTCTCGAGCGCCTGACGGCTGCGGCCCGGTGTGCGGGAGTCGTCGTTATCGTGGACGCGGCGGCTCAGCTGCCCCCCGTGGAGAATCTGTGGAAGTACACCCGGGAGATGGGGGCCGACCTAGCGGTCTTCAGCGGCGGCAAGGACCTCGCGGGGCCGGCCGACACGGGCTTGGTGGTAGGCCGTGCCGACCTTATCGAAGCGATGCGCCGCATTGGTTATCCAAAGCACGGCATTGGGAGGATGCTGAAAGTCAGCAAGGAAGCGATGGTTGGGCTCATGGTTGCCGTAGAACGCTACCTCCGTCTCGATCATGAGGCCCGGCGGCGCCGGGCCGAAGAGGTGGTGGAGTACTTCGTGCGTGAGCTTGGCGCAATCCCCGGAGTGACAGTCGAGCGCAGCTTCCCAAACGAAGCCGGACAGCCCCTCCCGAGGGCGCGAGTGAGGCTGCAGTCCGCGCTTGCCTGGCTCACGCCCGCTGGGCTGGTCGAAGCCCTCGCACGGGGTCGGCCCAGCGTCGAGGTGCTCCCGGCAGAGGACGGTGTGTTCCTGAACCCCATGACGTTACAGGATGGGGAGGAGCTCATCGTGGCCGCGCGCATCCGCGAGGTGCTGGCCGAAGCGCAACGGACACGTTCGGTGCCGTGACCGGCGCATACACGGATGGCGGGGCAGCGTGCCTCAGGAGCATGGAGGGCAACCTTGATCTAGGAGGCTTTCAGCGCGCGTTTCACCCAATCAAGTACGCTTTCGGGCGCAATTCCCAGGTTGTACAAGGCAATGGCATCGGCGCCTGCCTCCCACGCTGCCTGCAGGTTGAGCCGAGTATGCTCTTCGCTGAGGTTCTCCGGCGCCGCCAGAGAAAGCCCGGCCGTAAGCTGGGGACGATTGGCTTCGGCGCCCTGAACGGCCGCCTTGCCTTTAGCGACGACCGAACGCACTACGGTCGGGTCCGGGGCGTAAGCCAGTACC
>JBFMCJ010000362.1 GCA_040754675.1 Bacillota bacterium | reverse complement strand
GGCCTGCGCAGCCGGTTGCGGATAGGGCGCCATATGACGCCACCGCGGAGCTCCTCCGGCGCTTCGGGCGGCTGAAGCCGCCGGAGCTGGCTCCCCAGGCGCCGGCGATCATCGAGGAGCTGCACCGGCTGGATGCCGGCGCCGAGGAGAAGCGGGCGGCTGCCCGGGTGATCTGGGAGAAGCTGCGCGAGAGGGGCCTGCTTCGGGGCAGGGAGGAGAAGGCATGGCACAGGAAGCTCCTGGAAATGCTCCAGGGGCCAGCTGACAAGGGGAGGGGGCCATCTACCCTATAGAGGTCGGCAAGAGCGATGTGCCCGAAATCTACAGATCTGTGGGGAGGCTGGCCCGCAAACACCCCGGTAAGAGTATCGTCGTGGACTTAACAAGCGGCACCAAGGCCATGACCGCAGGGGTGGGGGCGGCCGCGTTCTTCCTTCAACAGGGGGCGCACCCCGACCTGAAGGTGGCGTACGTGGACAGCGACGAATACGATCCGGCGTTACGCAAGCCCGTCCCCGGCACCGAGAGACTGATCCTGCTGCCCAATCCCCACGAGGTGCTGGGCGACCTGGACGAGCACATTGCCCGCGAGCTGTACGGCGCACGCAAGTTCGGCCAGGCTGCCCAACGATTCCGGGAATTGCGCGGCAAGACGGGCCAGGGCGGTTTCGGCCTCTACGCCACGCTGTGCGAAGGTTATCGGCAATGGTATGCGCTGGAATTCGGGGGGGCGCGGAGTAACCTGCGAAGGCTGCTGGATGAGCTGCGCCAGGATGCTTGGCTCAGGCACGACCTGGCTACGCGTCGGCGCGCGCTTGAGGTACAGCGAGAAGGCCTCGAGGCCGTGTGTCAGCTGCTGCACGCGGGGGACCTGTCCCGGGCGGACGGGGTGGTCTGGCTCTGCGCGACCTTGCTGCACCTCGGAAGGGAGTGCGAGGGTGCGCAGCCGGACGGGCGGCCCGTCCTGGCGGCGCTGTACTACTACCGCGCGGTGGAGCTTCTCCTGCAGCACCGCCTGGCGGTGCACGGCTACGATGCCGACCACGCCCACCTATCGGATTCTCTGCGCGAGGGTATGCGCCAGAACATCGCTCGCTGGCTGGACACGCCCGCTGATCGGGTCGCGGTTTCCTGCCGGCTGGGCCTGCTCGAAGACATGGCGCTCCTGCGCGCGCTGGGCGATCCCGTGGTGCAGGACATGACCGACGCCGAAATCCGGGGCTATCAGGGGATCCTGCAGGCACGAAACAGGTCTCTCCTCATCCACGGGTTGCAGCTGAGTCAGGTACGCGAGGTGGAACGTCTGGGTCAGCTGGCATCGAGGTTGCTTGAGAAGGTGAGGGAACAGGCCGGCCTGGACCCGCAGGTGGCCGCAGTCCCCCTGCCCTGAAGTGTTGGTGGCCCCTGATCCATCCTCATGGTAGTGACTGTGGTACCCAGTCCACCCTCATATGGTGACGGTGGCTGACCCTGGCGGAGGCAGCTGCAGTCTATCTTGGGAGGGCTGGGTGGCCGGCGAGTGATCTCTGATCAGGGCGTGCCGGCTCTCGTGGATGGGTCAACTTCTATCCGACGCTTCGGGCATGTGGTCAACGAGCCAACTGGACGGGACGGTAACTCAATCTTCGGGCTGGTATTCGCGGATGCGGCCCCGCTGCACGATCCGGAGCTTGCCCTGTATTGGGCTCCGCCGCAAGGCTACGGCAGGGTGAGCAGGCGAAGGACACCTTCACCCTCTCGGAAATGAACGAGGTGCAGCGCAAGCTGGCCCAAACGCTGAACCTGGAGGCGATGCACCGGCTGGCCAGTTAGTAACAAGAGCCTGAGTCCCCAAATGCTTGTGGCAGTTGCCTTTTCGTCGCACCACCGGGGCGCGCGGGCCCGAAAGGAAAAGGGCCGGCCCTGGTGGTGATGCCAGGGCATGCGTGTATCGCCAGCCTCCGCCCTCCCCGGCTGGTTTGATGAACCTCAGGGCCGGGGGAGCAGACGCCCCGTGGGGGCAAGGATGCCGTGCGGATCCAGCTGCTGCTTCAAGTTGACTATGAGCTGTGCGGCGGCCGGGTGGTAGATTCTCGACGGGCGCCAGGCGGCAAATGCTTCTTCGAGGGAGGGATCACATCCGTAAAGGCCAATGTGGCACGCGCCCGAGCGCACGCCTGTCACTGCCTCTGTGAACGCTGTCACGGCGTCAGCGGAGGGCAGGGCGCTCGGGACCAAAACGAAGTCGATGGCCCCCAGGGAACAGGATGCGTTCACGCTGACCTGCCACCCCCTGTCCAGGGCGGCGCCGTACAGCCTGCCGGCCGCGCCGGCGATGAGGGAGGGAGGCACCAGCAGGAAGCCTACGGCCCAGGGACGGGCTCGGGAGTCCCCGTCAGGTTGGCCGTGACGGCAGACCGCCGGCCCGGTGCGCCTTCGCACTTCCTGCCAGAGTTGCTGCGCTTCCTCATGGCTGAGGATTCCGGCCTCCAGACCATGGCGATGGGCGCACAAGGTCACCTCCTCCGTGCACCAGCTGACGTCTTCTTCCATACCGGCCAGGCCGATGAGGAGAGTCCACTTTTCTTCGCCCGCTGGCGGAGACAGCAGTTGCAGGCAGTGCCCGCCCTCGAGGCTGGCAAGTTTATTCAGGAGGTTCTCCAACGCAGATGGTTCCCTTACCGCCAGAGCCACCGTGACTTCTGACTCCGGACGGGGCCACAGACGGACGGTGGCGTCGACCACCACTCCCAGCGTACCCCACGACCCGCACACGAGGCGGGTGACGTCGTAGCCACTGACGTTCTTCATGGTCTGCCCGCCTACCCGGCACAGCCGACCCCGGCCGTCGACGAAGGAGAGGCCCAGCAGGTTATCCCGGGTGGAACCGTATCGGGGTCGACCCGGGCCGCAGGCGTTGATTGCGATTTCTCCTCCCAGGGTGGAGCGAGGCAATCGCCAGCAGTCGACCGCATAGGCGCAGCCGGTGCTTTCTCCCGCCAGGCTGGTCAGCTGGCGGTTGAGCTCGTCCGGGTGGCATCCTGCCTGGAAGGTTGCGGTCAGGTTGTCTAGGGCGATGTCCAACACCTGGCGCAAGCCGGCCGTGGACACCGCTACGCCCCCACGAAACGCGGAAAAAGCGCAGGAGGCTAGCTCGCCGTTGCCCACCGGCCAGACCGGCACGCGGTAAGCGGAAAGGATGGCGATGGTTTCGGTCAGTTCTTCCGCGGTGGCAGGCAGGGCGAGTGCGGCAGGCGAGCGGTCGCCGCTGAACCCGAAGGCAGCCAGTTCTTGCCCTCCGGTGAGCAGGCGGGTCCCCAGCAGATCGGCCAGTTCGCGCAGGGCACCTTGCTCTCTCGCAGCATGATGTGCGGGCCCGCGGGGGGAGCTATGATCGGGCCGGTCGCCGGAGGCAGGTTGCACGCTCTGTTGGGAAGTGTTGGGGCCCGGTACGGGGATTACCTTGCCGGGATTGAGGAGCCACCGCGGATCGAAGGCGCGCTTGATGGCGGCGAACAGGTCGAGGGTGTCGCGCGAGAAGGCCTGTTCCATGAAGCCTAGTTTCTCTACCCCGATGCCGTGTTCGCCGGTGAGCGTTCCGCGCAGGCGCAGGGCTTCCGCGACGAGGACCCTCCCGATTTCCAGCGCCCTGTCCATCTCCTCGGGTGAGCGGTCGTCGAGGAGCACGGCCGGGTGGAGGTTGCCGTCACCCATGTGGCCGAGGAGGGAGATGGGCAGGTTGGTTTCGCCCGCGAGTTCGGCCACCTTGCGGAACATCTCCGGTATGCGATGGCGGGGGACGGTGACGTCCAGGGTGAGGTAGGTGGGCTTGAGCTGGCCGTACATGCCGGAAGACGCGCGCCTGGCCAGCCAGAGCTTTTCCCTCTCCGCGGCGTCGGTGGCGGAGCGGATGAACTGCCCTCCGGCCTGGCGGGCGATGTCTTCGGCGAGGCGGACTTGGCGCTGCAGGCTGGGTCCGGGGCCGTCCACCTCCAGGAGCAGCATGGCCTCGGCTTCGGCGGGCAGCCCCAGGTGCAGTTTCTCTTCGGCCAGGCGTATGTCCAGGCTCCCCATGACCTCGAGGGCCGTGGGGAGCATGCCGGCTGCCACCATGCGGGATACTGCCCGCGCGGCCTGTTCCATGGTGGAGAAAAAAGCCAGCATGGTGGCGTACCCGTGCGGCAGGGGAACCAGCCGGAGGGCCAGTTTGGTGAGGAAGGCCAGGGTACCTTCAGAGCCTACCAGCAGGCTGACCAGTTCCAGGAGCGGTCGGGGGAGATCCGGGCACGGGATGG
>JBFMCJ010000361.1 GCA_040754675.1 Bacillota bacterium | reverse complement strand
GGAAGAAGGGTGGGTCACGTGGTGCGCCTGGTTTTGGTAGCGGATATCCACAACGGACCGGACAGGCCCACACGACCGGGAAGCGTGGTGCCGGGGCTGTTGCGGCGGTTCGTGGACGAGATGAACGGGCGGGTGCGGCCGGATGCGGTGATTGACCTCGGGGACCGCATCGATAACGAAGATCCGCAGGCCGACGTGGCGCACGCTGCGGAGGTGGCGTCGATCCTGGCCGAGCTGCGGGCATCGTTGCTGCAGGTACCGGGCAACCACGACGTGCCCGGCGCCCCCGCGCACCACCCCAAAGCGATCAGGCTGGGGGATCTCACCTTCCTCGTACTGAACACCAGCGACCCCGCCCTGGGCGGCGTCGGCGGGTCGGTCTCGCCCGGGCAGGTCCGGGCGTTCGAACGGCTCCTTCAAGAATCGGCAGGCCCTGTGGTCGTCCTGGCCCACCACCCTCTCGACGACCACAGCATCGAAGGCAACCCGCTGTTCTCGCCGTTCCCCGACTGGGCCTTCACCCGGGAGCGGGAGGCCATTCGATCGGCTGTCGAGCGTAGCTCCAGGGTGGCGGCCGTCTTCAGCGGGCACGTGCACTGGGCAACCGTGCGCATCGTGAAGGGCATTCCCTACGTGTCGGTCCCGTCGTTCCTCGAACGCTGGCAGGACGGCGGCGCCGCTCCAGGGGCCTACGCGCTTGCGACGTTTGGCCCGGGCGGCAGGCTGCGGGTGGACTTCCGCTCGCTGGAGGCCGGCATGGTCCTCAGCTTCCAGCATGGCTAAGAGCTGTCACGCCCCGGCCGGGTCCCGGTGCGCACGCTCGCTGCCGAGTCACTCCGGGCTCACTTGGCGGGCACGGCCACGATGCGGCGGAAAATGTCCAGCAGCAGGTCTTCCACCGACGTGATCTGCAGGCCCGCGGCCCGGATGTTGTCCAGCGTGCGGCGGTTGATATTGGCGCCGACGACGCCGACCACCAGGGGGTTCAGAAGGTCCATCGCGGGCCCCACCAGGGGCAACTCGGAGCGCATGTGCTCCAGCATCAGGAGATTCCCGTCCGGCCGGAGGACCCGCCGGATCTCCCGGAGGCCGCGCACCGGGTCCGGCACCGAGCAGAAGACGCATGCCGTTACCACGGTGTCGAAGCTGTTATCGGGAAACGCCAGATTCTGGGCGTCCATCTGGATCAGATCGACGCTGGCGCCGAGCCGCCGGGCACGGCGCTCGGCCCTCTCCAGCATTCGGGGGCTGAAGTCGATGGCCGTCACCCGAGCGCCGGAGGGGTAGTAGGGCATGTTCTTGCCGGTGCCAACGCCGACCTCGAGAATTCGCCCCCGGGCACCGTCCCAGAGGGCCTTGCGCCACGCCCCCATACGGCGCTCCGAGCCCATGTCCATGAGGTCGTAAATCGGGGCGATCCGGTCGTAGCGACGGCGGATCACGGCGCTGCGTTGCCTGCTCACGCTCCCGTCCCCCTCCGGGCCGCACACCCGCCGGCGCGAGTCTACCCCCGCTCGTGCGCCTTGCGCAACCGGGCTCCCTTTTCGGGGACGGGTCAGTGAGCCGGCCCGCTCTCAACCGCCAGTTGAGTGCCGGCCCGCCCGGTGAAGTAGGCCCGGAGCACCTTCAGGGAGGCTTCAGCCGCCGCACGGACGGCGGGATCGGGATCTTCCAGCGCCGCGCTCAGGGGCGGAACGGCCGACCTGGCGCACCACCCGAGCAGCCCCAAGGCCCATGCTGCTTCTTCCCTGACCTGGGGATCCGGCTGGGTCAGAAGCGCCACGTAATCGGAAACGGCGGCCTGCAGCGCCGGGCCCATGGTGCGCAGCACGGATGCGCATCGCATTCGCCGCACGTGGTCATGGTGTCTCAGGCCCCGCAAGAGCGCAGGAACGGCGAGCCTCCCCAGCTCACGAAGCGCCCTGGCCGCCTCATCCGACGCGGCCGGCGCGCCAGCGCCAAGCATCTCCACCAGCCGCTCGACATGGCTATCCTCCACGGCATTCGTTTCCCCCTCACGGACCCGAACCCGTGGCACTTACCCTGTCTTTTGTGTGGTACGACGGCGCCGAAGGCGGAGTACGAGGCTCGATGCAGGTCGAAAGCGACGCTCGATGGCAGCAGCGGCGTGCGGGTCGCGAAAGCTGGTCCCGTGCCATCGTGGTTTTTGGATGTTCGTCCCACGTTTCCTGCCGCGACGGTTCGAAAGGAGAATCCCTTGACACGCTCGCGCCAGACGGTTCATAACATAGACAGTGGATTTTGACGTTTGTCGAAATCTCGAAAGGGAGCCCCCATGGACGGCGTCCATGACAAAGAATCCGACCTGGTGCGGGTCTACCGGGCGCTCGGGGATCTCACGCGCCTTCGCATGGTGAGGCTGCTGCTGGCCCGGGGCGAGATGGGCTGCGCGGAGCTGGCAGAGGCTCTCAACCTCTCCCGCCCCACGCTCTCCTATCACACCCGAATGCTCCAGCTCTGCCGCCTCGTCGACGTGCGGCGCGAAGGGGCATACCACTACTACCGGTTGCGGCTCGACACGCTGCAGCGTTTCGCCCCCGAGGTGGCGCGCCTCGACCCGCTCCAATGAGGCACCGCCCGTTGCCCGCCGTCCTTGTACGGTGCACGCTTGTTCGAGTTCGACGGACGTCAAGGTGAGGCATGGGCAGGAGTCACCAGGAGGAGGGATATCCCCATGGCAGATCCGGCAGCTTCGAGTCAGACCGCGGCCCGGGCCGCAACCTGGGTGTTCGATCCGGCCCACAGCATCGCGGAGTTCTCGGTGCGGCACATGATGATCGCCACGGTCAAGGGCCGCTTCAAGAAGATGGAGGGCAAGATCGTCGGCGACCCGGCCGACCCCAGTCGCGCCTCCGTGGAACTGAGCATCGACGTCAACTCCATCGATACCGGCGAACCGCAGCGGGACACCCACCTGCGCTCCCCCGACTTCTTCGACGCCGAACACCACCCGACGCTGACTTTCCGCAGCCGGCGCATCGAGCGGGTGGGCGACGACCGGCTCCGGGTCGTCGGCGACCTGACCATGCGGGGCGTGACGAAGGAAGTGCCCGTCGACGTGACCTTTGACGGCCAGGGCAAGGACCCGTGGGGCAACGAGCGGTCCGCCTTCAGCGCCGAAACCCGGGTGAACCGCAAGGAGTTCGGCCTGAACTGGAACACGCTCCTGGAAACGGGCGGCGTCCTCGTGGGAGACGAGGTCCGGATCAACGTTCACGTAGAGGCCATCAAGCAGGGGTAGCCTTTCCGTTGCACGGGGGGTATCGGGCCGCCGCCGGCCCACTCTGGCGGGCACCGGCGGCGCCCGTCCCCCGTTCCCGCCTCACCGGCCCGAAGGGTGCCCGGCAAGCTCTGCAGTCCACCGCGCCAGCTGGGAAATGCGCATTCGCTCGGAACCGCCGCTGAGCCTCCCGCCCACCCGCCGGTGCGCCGCGCAGCTGCATGCGGTGAACACTGTTCTCTCGACTCGCGTCCCAGGCCACCAGTCCTGCCGCCCGCGCCGGAACCTCACTCCGGTGCAGCGGGTACCGCCATTCCAAATCGCTCCAGATGGCGAGCAAGGAAGGCAGCCACGTCAGATACCCCGTAGGGCCACGCGTAGACGAATCGAACCCCCGGATGGCGCTTCCGCGCCTGCTCCAGTTGCCGGGGAATGTCGCTCTCCGCGTGAACCCCGCCCCTGGTCATCATGGGCGTCACCACGAAGACCTCCCGCGCCTGCGCCGCTGCCCGGTCCAATGCCTCCGGCAACGACGGCGCGCAGAACTCGTTGAAGCCCACGATCACCCGCAGGCCGGTCCGGCGCTGAAGGGCTTCTGCGAGTTCGAGGGAGCCGGCGTAGAACGGGTCGTTTCGAGCGCTTCGCGGCCACTCCCGGATCGCCCGCTCGAGGGTCTCCACACGCCCCCTGAGCCGGGCCGTCTCCTCCGGCGAAGCGGCGTGCAGGCGCTCGTGGAGCGTGAAGTACTCCGTGAGGCTTTCGCGCGGGAAATCTCGCGGGGGTTCACCGTGCATGACCAGCACAATGACGCTACGTGCCATGCCCGCCTTCTGGCCTCCTGTTGCTGCGAGTCTGGGGCCCTGACGGGCTAGCCCCAGTGAATGATCAGGGCCGTGGCATCGTCGTTCGGGCGGGAGAAGCGCTCGACCACGCCCGCTGCATCAGCGGGCCGCTCGTCGAGCGCCTCCTCCTTGACCCCATCGGTCACCATCAGGAGGCACGCAGGAGACTCGACGGGCGTGCTCTGGGGGTGGAGGTGCTCCACGCTGTACCCGACGATT
>JBFMCJ010000360.1 GCA_040754675.1 Bacillota bacterium | reverse complement strand
GGGGCACACCCCCGCCCCTCCCGGGGCCCGGGGGGGGCGGGGGGCCGTTCGCCGCCCCCCCGGCTGCCCTGCCATCAGGATAGTCCCGCCGCTCCTTCTCGCCGCATCCTGGTCGCGGCCGCGGGCGGATACCTCAGGGATGCGACCACAGAGGCGCCCAGCAGAATCGCGATCACGGCCAGGGAGACGCCGATCGGCACCTTGTAGAGGTCGCTTACGAGCATCTTGATGCCGACGAACACCAGCACGAAGCTGAGACCGACTTTGAGGTAGCGAAACCTGTCCATCAGGCCGGCCAGCAGAAAGTAGAGCGCCCGCAAGCCCAGGATGGCGAAGATGTTGGACGTGTAGACGATGAACGGATCCCTTGTTACGGCGAAGATGGCGGGGATGGAGTCGACGGCGAAGACGAGGTCCGTCGCCTCGATCAGCACGAGGACGAGCAGCAGCGGGGTTGCAAATCTCCGGCCGCCCTGGCGCACGGTAAAGCGCGCTCCATGATATTCGGATACAGCCGGCACAAACCTCCGAAACAGCCGGAAGAGGACGTTGCGTTCCGGGCGGGGTTCGGCGTTGCGATGAAGCAGCATCTTGATGCCGGTCAGGACGAGAAAGCCGCCGAAGACGAAGACCATCCAGTGGAACCGGCTCAAAAGAGCGGCACCGACCAGGATGAAAGCGGCACGCATCGCGATGGCACCCACGATGCCCCAGTACAGGACCCGGTGCTGGTACATTGCGGGAACGCCGAACAACGAGAAGATGACGAGGAAGACGAAGAGATTATCGACGCTCAGCGCCTTCTCGATGAGGTAGCCGGCCAGGAATTCCAGAGCCGGCTGCCGGCCGAAGGCCACGTAAACGCCCGCGTTAAAGGCAAGCGCAAGGGCAATCCACCACACGCTCATCCGCAGGGCCTCGCGGTACGACATCGCGTGAGCCTTTCGGTGAAAAACGCCGAGGTCGAGCAAGATCAAGGCAAGGACCAGCCCGGTGAAGCCCACCCAAAGTACGGGCGAGCCGATGGTTCCGTTCACCATCCCAAGAGCCCCCTCGTAGCGACGGCTTCGGCCGAAACGAAAAAGACCTTGACGCCACCGCTGACGCCAAGGTCTTGCTGGCTTCCACGCACGGACGGCCCGGGCTTTTCGCCGTACTGACGGAACCGTCCCCCCGGCACGAGCCGCCGGGTAGCTACTCCCCTTGCGTTCTCCGCCGGCACCAGCTTAAGTGCCGGGACGAGCCGCCGTCAAGCGCAACTTCGTCCGGACAGCCGTTCCTGTTCGGCCTTCACCAGCAGACGCTGCATCTGGTCGAGCGCCTGCGCATACAGGGGGCCGCTCGCGTCCAGTATTCTTCCGACGCCATGGTAGCGCATCTCCACCCTGCTCACCCCCATCCTGAAGGACCAACGGCGTCACCGTGCACAAGGAGCATCTCACTTCCGGTACGGCCTGGCGAGATCCACGGGCGAGCGGGTATTCCCCCGCTGTGGCTGCTCCGGGCCGTTCGATCCGTTGCAATAGGTCCAGAGCGGGCCGAAAAGCGGGCCTGCCTGGTCCTCGCTCCTCAACGCCCTGCGTGTATTCTTCGTATTGCCTGCCGGGCGTCCTGAGAGGTGGCAGGGGGGAGGGCCGGCGAGTGGCTGCCCGGGTGAGTGCGTTCAAAACCGGCATCCTGGCGGGCTCTGTGGCGCAGCGGTATGATGGTATCAGAGAACGGGGGGGCAGCTTCGTAATCGAAGGAGGGTGCGGGGTAACAATCGGTTCAGAGAAGGTCATCTGTCGAAAAGGCGACAGCCCTTCCGGTTGACTTGAAGCATAGGTCGGGGGTTGTGTCCCCATGATGGTCGATCTGGATCGCCGCAGCGAGGCGCCCCTTCACAAGCAGATACGCGTCCAGATCGGAAGGCTTATCGGAGAAGGCACCCTGCCTGCCGATGCCCGCCTGCCGGGAACACGGGAGATGGCGCGCCTTCTCAAGGTCAGCCGCAACACGGTCATGCGCGCGTACGATGAACTGGTCGCTGACGGCTGCCTGAAGGTGATTCCCCGGAAAGGCATCTTCGTTGAATCGGGCTGCCGGCCGCGGACGGCACTGCGGACGAGACGTTCGCTGAACGCAGCGCGCGATGGAGCCGGGCCAGCTCGAGAGGCAGCCGTACGTTCCGACGAGTGGGCGCACCTCCTTTCGCAGCAAGGCCGGCGGGCCGAGGCTCTGGCCGGCCCTGACGAGAGCGAGGCTGCATATCCAGGCCTCATCCGCTTCACGGGCGAGCCGGTGCTCGAGGACGATGCCTGGGTGGAGCGGCTTCGAGCGGCGTTCCGGGACGTTCTCGCCAGGGAGGGCGCGAGCCTGCTTGGGTATGCGCCCCCTGAGGGGTACGGGCCCTTTCGGGAGTTCCTCGTCGAGCGCCTGCGCCGGCACGGAATCCACGCCGCCAGCTCCGAGGGGCTGCTGGTGGTCAATGGCTTTCGGGAGGGCTTCAGCCTGCTGGCCCAGACGTTGCTCGAGCCTGGTGACGCCGTCTTTACTGAGGACCCGACCTACTCGTCCGCGCTTGACGTCCTGCGATACGCCGGGGCCCGGATCGTCGGCATACCCGTCGACGAAGAGGGAATGCGCATCGATCGCCTTGAAGCGCGGCTTGAGCAGGTGCAGCCGAAATTCATCTACACGATCCCGACGCACCAAAACCCTACCGGCGTCACCCTGTCCCACTCCCGGCGCCAGCAGCTTCTCGAACTCTGCGCTCGCCGCCAGGTCCTGATCGTGGAGGACCTCTTCTCCGACGAACTGTTGTGCGGCGGCCGTTTCGTGGTTCCGCTCCAGGCGATGGACGAACCGGGCCGGGTTCTTTCCATTGGCACGTTTTCGAAGGTGATCTGTCCGGCGCTTCGGGTCGGATGGGTGGCAGGGCCGCCCGCGCTGGTGCGCCGGCTTGCGGCTGCCAAGGCCCTAACCGACTCCTTCACGAATACCATCAGCCAGGCGGCTGTGGTCGAGTACGCCTCCCAGGGGCACCTTGATCAGCACCTGGCGACGGCGAGGCGGGAGTATCGCGCCCGGCGTGACCGGATGGCCGCTCTGCTCCCGGAGTACCTTCCGGCGGGCAGCCATTGGCAACTGACGGAGGCCCACCTATCGGTGTGGGTGCGCCTGCCAGAGGCCGGTCGAGGTGGGGGCGTTTCAAGCGCAGCGGCAGCGGCCCACCACGGCGTGGCGTTCCGGGAGGGGCCACGATACTTCGTGGACGGCGGGGGTGGCGACTACCTCGGGTTGTCGGTGATGAGCGCCACCCTGGCCCAAATCCAGCCTGGATTGCAGCGGCTGGCAGCTTACATCCGCCGGGAATACTTTCATGAGAATTCAAGTGGACACAGAGGGTGAGCCTGGGCCGCAAAGGAATGAAGGAGAGGTTGTAGATGGGTGGCGCAGCGGTGCCGGTCTCGGTGGATCAGAAGGTAGCGACGATCACCTTGAATCGCCCCGAGGTGCTCAACGCCCTTGACGCCACGATGGCCCGAGAACTGGTGCGGGCACTGGAAACGTGTGCGGCGGAAGAGGCCGTGCGGGCGGTGATCCTCACCGGCGCCGGCCGGGGATTTTGCGCGGGTGGGGACATGAAGGCCGCCTGGGAGCACGTCCGGGGCGGAGGCGATCCCCGGACGTTCTTTGCTGAACTGACCATGCTGCTGCACCGCGCCATCGTCGACCTGCGCCTGATGGAGAAGCCCGTCATCGCCGCCATCAACGGATCCACCGGGGGAGCCGGGATGAGCCTGGCCGGCGCCTGTGACTTGCGCCTTGCAGCAGAAGGCGCGAAGTTCAGGCAGGCTTACACCTCGATAGGCCTGGTGCCGGACGGCGGGTGGACCGTGATCGTGGCCCAGATTCTCGGGTACGCCAGGGCATCGGAGCTGGTGCTCCTCGACCCTGTCTTCGACGCCCCGAAGGCGTACGAGTGGGGCTTCGTCCATGAGGTCGTGCCCGCCGATGCCCTTGCAGGCCGAGCGCGCGACCTGGCGCGTCAGCTCGCTTCTGGCGCCACGTCAGCGTATGGCGGCGCAAAGGCCCTGCTCAACGCTGCTTTCTTACCGGCGCTGGAAACCCAACTCGAGCGGGAGCGGCAGCGGATAATGACCCAGGGGGCGAGCCAGGAGTTCCTGGATCGGCTCGTCGCCTTCGTCGAAAGGCGGGGCACCTCTGCAACCGCGAGGCCAACCTGAGGCATCGCCTGCCTCGCCCTCTCTCCTGCTGACTGACCGCCAGTCACCCGCCCCACCTGCCAAACCCAACCCCCACCACCCAA
>JBFMCJ010000359.1 GCA_040754675.1 Bacillota bacterium | reverse complement strand
GGCGCGGCGCCTCCACGTCGGGTCGGCCGGTCACGAGCAGCGCCGCGTAGCCCAGCAAAAGCCACAGCCAGAACAGAAGCGAACCTTCCTGGCCGCCCCACCAGGCGCCGAGCTTGTAGATGGACGGCATCGCCCGCGCCGAGCGCTCGGCCACGTACTCGATGGCGAAGTTGTCGCTCAACAGGGCCACGACCAGAACCGCCGAAGCCACCGTGGCGAAGCTGAACGCCACCAGGACCAGGGTACGGCCAAGCCGCAGCCACGCGGGCCGCGCCCGCACGATCCCCGCAGCCGAGAAGGCCGCCGCGCCCAGCGACGCAAGCAAGGCGAGCCACAGCATGGCCTGGCCGATCAGCGCCGAGTACACGCTCTACCCCCTCTTGCTCCCCGCCGTGCGCCAGTACGCCCACACGGCCCCCAGCACGAGAACCAGAAGCGGCGCGCCCCAGAGCAGGACGTAGGCGCCCGTGGCGGGCGGCCTGGCCAGAATCCACGTACCGTACTGCTTGACGTAGTGGTCGATGATCTCGTCGTCGCTCTTGCCTTCCTGCAACATCTGACGGATTTCGGCCCGCATCCGGGACGCCACCGTGCTGTTGGACTCCGCCACCGACTGCCCTTCGCAGACGGGACAGGTCAACTCACGGGCAATGGCGCGAGCGCGGGCCTCCACGCTCTGCCCGCGAGGAATCCCCGAGAGGGCGGACGAGATGCCTGCCGCCGTGACGACCGCCACCACCAGCAGCGCCGCCCACACCCAGATGTCCGCCGGACTTCGCGAGGCTCTTGCCGTCGCCATTTCTCACGGCCCGCCTTCTCGGCCTCAGCGCGGGATCGGTGCGGCCTGCCACGCCCCGTCCCGGGCGCCGGGTACAAAGATGTAAAAGTCGCCGCCGGACGCCAGCGCGGCCACCTGCTCGGCGCCAACAGGCGCCAGCGCCACAAAGGTGCGGACCGGGGTGCCGGGTACCGGCGCCGCCTCGTCCCTCTGCGGATCGTACCGGTAGACGCCCCGGTCGGTCGCCACCAGCCACCCGTCCCCGAGGGCCAGAACCGCAAACGAGGGGTGAGACAGCCTGGTGGCCTGGAAGTTGAGAGGGCTCGCCTTCGCCCTCAGAAGCCCCACCGGCGTGGCCGCGGCCACCCAGGCCCCGGCTTGCCCGGCCCAGGCCTGCTCCGCCGGCAGCGGCAATCCCCGGGCCGGCACCTCTTCGAGCCGCCCGGACGCGTCGATCTTCACGAGACCGCGCGCCTTCAGCCACGCCAGCAGCCCCTGGCCGCCTTCGCCCGAACCGGTTGGGCTCAGCGAGAGCACGGGGGCGGGCGCCCGCGCCAGTTGCGCCCACCGCCCGGCCTCGAGGTCGTAAAGCCAGATACCCGTTCCTACGGCAACGGCCAGCCGCCGGCGCTCCGGCCACGCTGCGACGGCGCTCACGGCGCCGGCCTCGGGCAGCGCGACGGCCTGCCAGGAGTCGGGCCGTTCCCGCCCGGGACCGGCCGGAGCCGACAGAAGCCGGTGCGTCCCCGCCACGAACAACCGCCCGCTCACCGCCACAAGCCCAACCCCGGCCTCCCCTGCAGGCAGCGGGCCGCCGTCGTCCAGGCCGGCCGTGATGGGCCGCCCCATCACCTCCTGGTAGGCCTGCTCGAGCTGTTCGAAGGTGATCGGCCCCGGCCAGTAGCGGCGTGCCACGCCGTCGGGCCCGATGAGCCAGCTTTCGGGGTAGCCGCGCAACCGGTAGCGCTCGGATACCCGCCCGTCCACGTCCCGCACCACGGGGTACGTCATGCCGAATTCGAAAGCGAAGTCGCGGACGGCCGCAAGCGGCTCTCGCACGTTGACGCCGATCAGGGACATCCGGTCCCCGAAGCGGCGGAAGAAGGTCTCCAGGCCGGGGATCTCGTCGCGGCACGGATCGCACCACGTCGTCCAGAAGTTGACCAGCACCGGGCGCCCCCGAAACGCCGCGAGCTGCACCCTCTGCCCGTCGAGCGCCTCCAGCTCGAAGGACGGAGCCACCTTGCCCACCTCGGCCTGGCTCCCGAGGCTGCGATTGTAAAGCACGGCACCGACCACGAACCCTGCGGCGACCAGGAGTGCGGCCGCGTTGGCGAGGCGGCGTGAGTGCAAGCCAACCCCCCTACGGGAGTCTAATCCGCCTCCCGTCCCCCGCACAAGGGACGAATGCCCTCTCAGCCGCCGCCGACCACCAGGGCCGCGCGAACTCCCGGCCCGCTCAGCAGGCCGGGGAGACCTGGCAGCACTTCGCCCGACGGGTGGGCCCACCCCGGGCTCCAGAAATCCGTCCCCACCAGGTACCCCGCCGACACCATCAGGAGGCCAACCGGCCCCACCCGCCACGCCAGGCCAAGCTGCACCTCCAGGGTCAGCAGGTGGCGGGTGAACCGGTTCATGGTGAATTCGTCAAACCCGGGCGGCGACACCGAGGGCTTCGACCCCACCAGTTCCAGTTCCGCCGAACCCAGCCCCACCAGCGCTCCTGCGGTCACGGCGGCGCGGTCTCGGCTCAACACTCGCCGGACGAGCCCGATCTGCACGTGTCCGATCTCGAGCCGGCTCAAGGTGTCGCCGGAGCGGCTCTCCCAGCGGAAGGTGCCATCGCTCGACGCAAAGCCCCACCCGGATGCCGGCAGGAAGACCACGCCGTAGCCAGCACTCCAGCCGTAGGGAGGCAGATCGGGGGCCTGCGTCAGGGCCTGGTTCAGTTGGCCCAGGTTGAGACGCTGGAGGGCAAGATACCCGGCAAGCCCGAACGCCACCGGCTCGTCCCCTTCCCGGGCACGGGCCGGTCCCGGAAGCGCCGCCAGGGCCGCCACCACAGCGCTCACCGCCGCGAGCCGCAGCGCCCTCATGCTGATGAGACCACCCTTCCGCCCGGCGCATATGCTGGGGCCGGTATGGCGGGACGGATACTACAGCTCCTGGTCAAGAACTCCTGGGTGGCCGACAACCTGCGCAGCCTCGGCCCGGGGAAGATGTATCACCTGGCCTACCGGCTTGCCGACATGGACCCCGAGGTCGCCGAAGACCTGGTGAGCGGGCATCTCACTGCTGGCACCCCCGCCGAGGTGGCGCTGGCGTGGGGCCAGGGCGAGCCCGCCCCCGTCGCCGACGTCGAACTGTCCGGGGTCCACGACTTCATCAGCTACTGCCGCTTCGACTTCCGCATCCGGCGGCTCCACCCGCCGCCCACCGGCCCCGGGCGCCCCGGCTTCATGTGCCGCTACGTCGGAAAATAGGAGCGGCGCGCTCACCTGCGTTCCCGGCTACCTGGCAGGGCTCCTTCCAGCCGTCCGCATGTGCCCCAGGTGCGGCCACAGGGCCGCCACCACCGCTGCTCCTGCCGCCGCCACCCCCAGCACGTAGGGCGTCTGCCACCAGCCCCCCACCGTCCCGCCGGGCACCTGCGGCACCAGGAGCAGGCCCAGCCGCACCAGAACCCCGCCTGCGGCCGGCGCCGCCACGGAACCCGCCGAGAAGGCGATGTAGAACAGGCTGAACGCCCGCCCTCTGCCCTCGGCCTGGGTCGCGTCCACCACCAGAGCCGCAGCCGCCGGGAAGATCAGTCCGAACCCGGTGCCGAACACGGCCGCGCCGGCCGCCGCCCGGATCCAGAACGTCCCGGCGTCCAGTGCCGCCCCCAGCAGCGCCTCCCCAAGGCCCAACAGCAACAACCCCAGCCCCAGCACGTTTCGCCGCGGCAGCCGGTCGGCCACGCTCCCGCCCAGGCCCATCCACAACCCCGCCGTGGCGCCGAGAACGCCCATCAAGGCGCCCGAGGCGCCGGCGCCCAGCCCCGCCGCCTGGGCCTGCAGCGGCAACAGCCAGACCAGAAACCCGAACCCCATCTGCACCACCATCGCCGCCGCGTAGGCAACCAGGAGCGCGGGCGACAACAGCGAGCCGCCCCCTGCGCGCCGGCCGCCCGGACCGGCCTCAGCGGCCGGCACCTCCTCCCGTCCGGCCCGGCCGCCGCTGGCTCCCGCCAGGCGCCACGTGCGCAGGAGTGCCAGCCAGGCGAGGGCCGAAAGGGACACGAACACCGCCCACGCCCCCACCCGCTGTGCCAGCAGGCCGCCGGCCGCCGGGCCAAGAACTGCTGCGGCCGCAATGGCGGCGCCAATCCGCCCCATGGCCGTCCCCCGCCCTGCCAAAAGGGACCGGTCACCCACCCACGCGAAGGCCGCGGGCGCCACGAACCCCGCCATCAAGCCGTGCACCGCGTGCGCGCCAGCCACCACGTCGAGGCGGCGAACCAGGTACAGGGCGAGCGAGGCGCCCGTCCCGGCCAGA
>JBFMCJ010000358.1 GCA_040754675.1 Bacillota bacterium | reverse complement strand
GCCCGCCCCCGCCCACGCCCGCTCCGCCCCGCCTACGCCGGCGCACCCTTGTCCGGAACGCCCTCGACCCGCCCGTGGCTGATCAGCGGGCGGGCCACGTTTAGGGCACCCAGCACATTGACCCGAAAGGCGGTCTCCGCCTCTGTCTCGCACGCAATCCACCCGGTTGAACGCCGCCGTATTGATGACGATGATCCACTTCCGCCACAGCTCGGGAGTTCCAAATCTCGTGGTGGGCCGGAAACCAGAGTAAATGAGATCGCCGCAGAAGAGCACTCGCGCCTTCCGTACGAAAACGGAAAGCCCGTCCCACAGGTGCCCTGGGGTGGGGATCAGTCGATTTCGAGCTCGTCCACCATGAGTGTCGTCTCGTCCTAGAAACCTCTTCCTCCGAGGGCCCCAGGTCAGTACGGACAAACGGCTTCCGCCGGGGCAGAGTGCCTGGTTTCCACTGAACCGGCACCGTTGCAATGATTCTCCTGGGCACGCGGACCGCAACAACGTCGGGCACCCCGTGCGGCTCCTCCCAGTAGCACCCGCACTCCATCGGATTCACGCCCTTGCGAACACTCGCTTCCGGCCCTCCAGACACTCGTCGCCCTGCACCACCGGCCCCACCCTTGCGCGCCTCATCCTGATGGGGGAACCTACCAATACTCCCTTGACGCTACCCTGGTCTCAGCGGTGGTTCAGGAAGGGGTCTTACGCATGGGGAGCTCAAGAGTGTCGTCTCTCAGCCGCCTCCCACCGACCTCCCGGCCGCCGTCTTACTTGAGCCGACATTTTTCGGGCTCCAGGCGCGCCATGCCACGCCCCGTGTCAACGCCGGTCTAAAACTGATCCACTGGAGCCGGTTGGGAATTGACCCACCCCTCCCGGGCCCCATGCCCCTTGGTGCGTAGCACCAAGGGCGTCGCTAGCGCTCGGCTTTCACCCCCTCCTCCGGCATCGGCCGAGACCCGAACAGTCCGGCCCGGCGCTTCTCCCGCAGCCGGTAGCTCTCGCCCCGGATGTTGATGACGTGGCTGTGGTGCAGCAGCCGGTCCAGGATGGCCGTGGCGATGACGGTGTCGCCCAGTACCTCCCCCCATTCGGCGAACCCCTTGTTGGAGGTCAGCATGATGCTGCCCCGCTCGTAACGTGCCGAGATGAGCGTGAACAGCGCGGTCGACGCCAGCCGGTCGTACGGCCAGACGCCAAACTCGTCGATGATGAGCAGCTTCGGCGCCAGGTAGACGCGAAGCCGCCGATCCAGGCGGTGGTCTGCCATGGCCCGCCGGAGATCCTCCACCAGGTCGTGGGCGCGCACGAAGTAGACCCCGTAGCCGGCCTCAATGGCCTTCAGCCCCAGGGCCACCGAGAGATGCGTCTTCCCGGTGCCGGGCGGGCCCAGCCACAGCACGTTGGCGGCTTCTCGCAGAAAGGCGAGCTGGGCCAACTCCCGCACCTGCCGCTCGTCGACGGAGGGCTGGAAGCTGAAGTCGAACTCCTCGAGCGTCTTGCGGAACGGTAGGTGGGCCAGGCGCGTGCGCGCCTTCAAATACCGCTCCCGGCGGGCCGTCGCCTCTACGGCCAGGAGGTCCGCCAGGAACTCGGCGTAAGGCGTCTGGCGATGGGCCGCTTGCTGGAGGCGCTGGTCCAGCATCGCCGCCGCACTGCCTAACCCCAGGCTTTCCAGGTAGGCGCGCGCCTGTTCAAGCGCGACCATGGGGCACCCCCTCTTCCACCACGCGGGCATAGACGCTCAATGGGCGGACTTCGACCTGACCGGCGGGCACCTGGCGGATCACCGCCGTTTGCCGCCGGGCGGGGGATCCCATGGGCAGGCCGGCCCACTGGTCGGGCAGGACGAAGCGCTGGCCCGGAGCTTGACCCCGGGGATGGACGGCGATGCGCTCCGAGTCGGCCCAGATCTCGACCCGGTCCTCTTTCGCCTCGACCTGCACCGCCTGCCCGGCGAACGTCCAGGGCACCCCGTAGGCGCACCGCTCCCACAGCACAAATCCGTCCCGCCCCACCTTGCGCTCTTCCCGCGTAAACCCGGCCAGCGACTCCAGCGCCGGCAGCGGCCCCAGGCTCAGGCGCTCCTGGCGAAGACGCTCCGCTGGCCGCTCGTGGGTGGTTCCGTGGATGCGCTGGTCGGCCACCTGCACGCACCACAAAAGCGCCTGCCGGTTGAGGTCCTCTTCGTCCGTGGGACGCACCCAGGGGATGAAGTTGTCCCCCACGTAGCGCAGGCCCCGCTCGATCTTCCCCTTGGTCTGGGCCCGGTACGGCTGGCACAGCTGCGGGTCAAAGCCCACCCGCAATGCAAAGTCCAAGAACCGGGCATTCCAGACGGGTTCGCCCTGGGCGTCGCGACCCAGCACCACCTGCTTTGTGTTATCGTAGAGGCAGCGGCGCGGTACGCCGCCGAAGTGGGCGAAGGCGTGGAGGTGGCACCGGATAAACAGGGGCAGGGTGGCCTGGGCGATGAACTCCAGGAACATCGCCCGAGACCAGCCCAACACCATGCAGAAGGCCCACAGGCGCTGCAGTTGCCCGTCGAGCCGGACCAGGGTGACGAGCTTGAAGTCCACCTGGGCCTGCTCGCCGGGCTCGGTTTCGAAGCGCACGGTAGCCTTCGGCACCCGAGGGGGACGCAGGGGCGCCACCAACTCCTTCAGGATGCTCCGGCCGCCGGTGTACCCCCGTTCTCGCAGCTCCCGGAGCAGCACCTCGCAGTTGGTGACACCGTCGACGCAGACGCGCTGGAGTATGTAGTCCCGGAACGGTCCTAGCTTTGAGGGGCGCTGCGGTCGGGGCCGCTGCTGGGGCAGCCCGGGCTGCCGCAGGTAGCGGCGCACTGTATTACGGGATACCCCCAGGCGGCCCGCAATCTCCCGGATCGACGTACCTTCGCGCCACATACGCCAGATCGTCTTCACCTCTCCACCCCCCAGCAAGTTCCCTGCACCTCCGACTCCGTGGCGGGATGTCGGAGACCAGGGTTCGGTGGGGGGTGGATCAATTCTTGGCCGGCTGATGTGGGTCAGTTTATCACCGGCTACAACAAAGCCGATCTTCCCGAGATGGATACCGGGGTATTTGCCTGCGCATGCGCTCCACTGACGGGGCGGTCCCATTTGTGTGTGCTGGTTAGGATGAGCGAGGCCGGCCCCCGTTCACGACGAACGTAGGTTACGTCCCGAGGGGGACGCGGAGCTACAGCGTGAAGGAGGCCGGCAGATGGATTCTATATGTCATGAAGTTCGTGGGTCTGGACGTGTCGAAGGAGGCCATCGCGGTGGCCGTGGCCGAACGGGGGGCGGCCCCGCCCCGGTACCTGGGGAGTGGGCCCAACACGCCAGAGGCCTTGCGCAAGCTGGTCCGGCGATTGGGCCAGCCGGAGGGGTTGTTGACTTGTTACGAGGCAGGGCCGATCGGCTACGGACTGTACCGGCTGTTGACCGGGCTGGGGGTGCGATGCATCGTGGTCGCTCCATCTCTCACCCCCGTCCGGCCCGGGGACCAGGTGAAGACCGACCGACGCGACGCCCTGCGCCTGGCGCAGTTGCTTCGAGCCGGCGATCTGACGCCGGTCTGGGTGCCCGGCGAGGACGACGAGGCGCTGCGGGACTGGTGCGAGCCCGGGAAGGCGCCAAGCGGGACCTGAGGCGCGCCCGCCAGGAGCTCACCCGCTTCCTGCTGCGCCACGGCGTCGCCGCGCCGAAGGGCACGACCCGGTGGTCCCGGATGTTCCTGCGCTGGCTCGATACGCTGAGCTTCCCCCACCGGGCCACCCAGGTGGCCTTCCAGGAGTACCTGCATGCGGTGCATGAGCTGCAGGCCCGGGTTGAGCGGCTCGAGGCGGAGATCCACGCGATGGCCGAAAGCCGGCATGCGCCGGTCATCCAGGCGTTGCAAGCTCGCAAAGGGGTCCGGGAGGTCACGGCGGTGACGCTGGTGGCCGAGATCGGGGAGTTCTCGCGCTTTCGAAGCCCGGCCCAGCCGACGGCGTACGCGGGTCTGGTGCCCCGAGAGCATTCGAGCGGCGTCCAGACCCGCCGGGGCGGGATCACCAAGACCGGCAACGCCCACGTCCGGTTTGTGCTGGGAGAAGCGGCCTGGGCGTATCGCCACCGCCCCGCCGTGAAGGCTCCCTTGCGGAGCCGGCAACAGGGGGTCGACCCCGAAGTCTTGCGCATCTCCCTCAAGGCGCAACAACGGCTGCATCGGAAGTACTGGCGCCTGCTCGGCCGGGGCAAGCCCTCGACGGTGGCGGCGACCGCGGTGGCCCGGGAGCTTTTGGGGTTTGCCTGGGCCGTTGCATGCCACGTCGAGG
>JBFMCJ010000357.1 GCA_040754675.1 Bacillota bacterium | reverse complement strand
GAGCCAGGCGATGATGCCGCCCTGCAGGTTCACGACCCTCGAGCAGCCGAGCTGCCGCAGGGTTGCCGCGCCCCGGGCGCTTCGTTCGCCGACCGCGCAGTACAGGATCAGTTCCCGGTCGCGCGGTAACTCGCCGGCCCGGGCGGCCAGCTCACCCAGGGGAATCAAGACCGAGCCGGGGATGCGCATCAACTCGTGCTCGGCCGGCTCCCGCACGTCCACCAGCAGCGCTCCGCCCGCCTGAACGTGCTGCCACGCCCCGGCTGGGTCGAGCTCGGCCGGCGTCGCGCCGGCTGCAGCCGTTCGGGCGCGGCTTGCGTGGTGCGGGACGCCGCAGAACTCCTCGTAGTCGATGAGTTGCTTGATGGTAGGATGGTCGCCGCAGACCGGGCAGCCGGGGTCGCGCTGCCAGCGCACCGTGCGCAGTTCGCCGGTCAGGGCATCGAACAAGAGCAGCTTGTTGACCAGGGTCTCGCCGATGCCCAGCACGACTTTGATGGCCTCCAGCGCCTCCAGTGTCCCGAAGAAGCCCGCCACGGCCCCCACGATGCCCGCGTCCGCGCAGCTCGGCACGCTGCCCGGAGGCGGGGGGCTCGGGAAGAGGCAGCGGTAGCAGCCCTGGCCGGGCAGGTAGGTGGTGGCCTGGCCTTCCCAGCGCAGGACGCTCGCATCCACCAGGGGCTTGCCCAGCAGCACGCAGGCGTCGTTCGCCAGGTAGCGGGTGGGGAAGTTGTCGCAGCCGTTGATGATGACGTCATAGTCCCTGAGGATCTCCAGGGCGTTTTCCGAGGTGAGCACCGTCTGGTAGGTGCGCACCTGGACGTCGGGGTTGATGTCCTCAAGGGTGCGGCGGGCCGACTGGGTCTTGGGGCGGCCCACGTCGTGCGTGTAGTGGAGAATCTGGCGCTGCAAATTGGTCAGGTCCACCCGGTCGCCGTCCACGATGCCGAGCGTGCCGACGCCGGCGGCGGCAAGATAGAGGGCAGCCGGCGACCCCAGACCCCCGGCGCCGATGATGAGGACCTTCGACTCGAGCAGCCGCCGCTGGCCTTCGACCCCAACCTCGTGAATCAGGAGATGGCGGCTGTATCGCTCCATCTGCTCCGCGGTGAGCAGCGGCATGGTCTTCATGAAGCCTGCGCCCCCTTGAAGACGATCACCTTCCAGACCCCCGGTCCGACCGGCTCGATGCGGGTCTGGTAACCCAGGCGGCCGGTGTAAGCGGGGATGGTCTGCAGGGCCGGCGCGTGGTCCGTCAGCACCTCGAGGTCCTCACCCGGCTTGAGGCGGGGAAGCGCCTCGACAGCCTTCAGCATGGGATAGGGGCAGATTTCGCCCCGCACATCCAGAAGCATCGCTTCGGGAACCCCTCTCCAGGCTATCCGATTTTACCCGAACACGCGGTCGTTTGACACGCCCCCCGGGGTATCGCCTTCACGCCAGCCGCCGGACCAGCCTCGTTCCGGCCCCGGCTCCCACGAGCAAAGCCAGGCCGAAGATCCACCCGTTGAGCCCCAGCGACGGGATGGCCGAGAACAACGCCCCGATCGTGCAACCGCCGGCAATTGCGGCCCCGTAGCCCATGAGAACGCCGCCGCCGGCCGACTGCAGCCACCGCCGCCTGTGCGGAGGGACGCGCCAGTGGAACTCCCCGGCCCACAGCGCGGCAATGAGGCTCCCCGCGATCATGCCGGCATCCAGCATCAGCGAGTGGCTGATGAGGCGGCTCCCGCCAACGGTCAGCGTGCAGCCCGGCAACTGGTCCGCGCCGGCCAGGGGGCCAGGAGCCCACCCGGCGAGGGTGTACAGCTTGATGGCCCACCGGGAAAGCTCGCCGGTAACACCCCAGGGCATGTGAGCCACGTACAGGTACACGTTGAGCACGCCCAGCAAAAGCCCGCCGACCAGCACAGGCCAGCCATCCCGAAAGATTCGGCGGCCGAGTTCGGCGGTGCGGCCCCGCACCGCATCCCAGCCCCCTTGGAGTGCGGGCGAGGCGGTGGCCGCCGGCGGGACGTTCGGGAACGCCAGCGCCGCAAAGCCGCTTCGGGCCTCGAGGGCCTCAACCACGAGCCAGACGAGCGCCAGGCCCAGCAGCGTGACGGCCAGAGCCCCGGCGTAACCCAGGCGGTCGGGCAGCCAGACCGCCGGGCCGCTGGAGATGGAGCGGTCCCACCAGAAGTTCCACGTGTGGGCGGCGAGCCCGAGGCCAGCCAGAATGCCGGCGAACGCCGCATACGAGCCGGCATACCCCTCACCCATGCGGTACAGCGTGCCGGAGACGCACCCCCCGGCCAGCGCCATCCCGACTCCAAAGGCAACGCCGCCGACGACCAGGTGCAGCCCCAGCGGGAACACGTGGGCTTCGGGGGGAAGCATGCCGAGGCCCGGCATTGTCACCATCTTGGACTGCAGCAGCGTGAAGCCTGCCGACGCGACCGCCATCCCGGCCAGGATAGCCTTCAGCGTCCGGGACGATCCGAAGAGGAAAAGGTCGCGGAACGCCGAGGCGAAGCAGAACCGGCTCCGCTGCAGGATGAAACCGAAGGCCAGGCCGAACGCCCAGAACAGGGGGAATTCCCTGTTCATGCCGGCCGTGTAAAGCCCGATGCCCAGGGCACCGGCCGCGACCGCTGTCCCTGCAATGGCAGAGGCGGGCAGGACCCGGCGCGCCGGCTGGACGGCCGTTGTCACGGGTGTGCCACCTCCTCACCGTTCCACGGGCAGGTCGGCACGGTTGCCCCACTCCGCCCACGAGCCGTCGTAAACCCGGACCGCAGGGTAGCCCAGCAGTTCCTTCAAGACGAACCAGGTGTGGGCCGCCCGAACGCCGGTCTGGCAGTAGACGATGATCTCCCGGCCGGAATCCGGCGTGAAGCCGGCCCGGGTGTAGAGCGCCCGAAGCTGCTCCGTCGATTTGAACGTGCCATCCGGATTGGTCGCCAGGATCCACTCGACGTTGACCGCTCCCGGAACGTGGCCGCCCCGGGCCGCCCGTACGTCGAGGCCGGCGTACTCCTTCGGCGACCGGACATCGCAGACGGCGCCCTCCCCCATGGCCTTGCGCACATCCTCCCAGGTAGCCACCAGGGCGGGGTCGGCGGGGGCGGCCTCATAGGCATCGGCCTGCGGGGAACCGGAGACCGCCTGCGTGGGCAACGCCCCGGCTTGAACGGGCCGGCGCTCCTTCACCCACTTCGTGATCCCGCCGTCCACGATGGCTACCCTCGGATGGCCGTACAGCCTGAAGACCCAGTAGGCGCGGGCGGCCCACAGGCTGCGCTGGTCGTCGTAGAGCACCACGGCGTCGCTTCGGCGAACCCCCAGCCGCCTCATCAGCGCCTGGAACTGATCCCGCGTCGCGGCCATACCCTTCACCGGGTTGCTCGCATCCACGAGGTCTCGCGCCGGGTTGACGTACACGGATCCAGGAACGCGCCCTTTTTCGAAGGCGGCGGCGTCGGTGCGAACGTCGATGATGCGCAAGGAAGGGTCGCCAAGATGCTCGGCGACCCAGGCGGTGTCGACCAAGGGGCCCGGAAGGGCAAGGTCCGGCGCCGCAAGGACCGAAACAGGCGCCACGCCCGCAAGGGAAAGCCCGAGCAGGAGCACCGCCAGCAGGGCGTACGCCGCGACCGCTTTGGCCTGCCGGTCTGGCGGGACCCGCCGCATATCGACAAAAGTACCTCCAACGAGATACACGTCAACCCCCTCCTCCCGGCACATCGCCGAGGTTCACGCAACCCTCAACACTTCGCAGATGGGGAGAGCGGCCCCGCGGCAGGGCCAGCGGCCCTGGCGGCGCGGCGGCCGCAAGCGACCGGAAGTCAACACCCCCCGGCCATGGCGGGTACGATGGCGATCTCGGCGCCTTCGGGAAGCGGCGTCTCGAGGCCGGAAAGCAGGCGGACGTCCTGGTCGTTTACGAAGAGGTTGACGTAGCGAAGCAGCTCACCCTCACCGGTAAGAAGCCGCTGGCGGATTCCGGGGTAGCGCCGGTCCAGCGCTTCAATCGCCTCCCGCAGGGTGGCCGCCTCGAGCTGGACCTCCCGGTCCCCGTTGGTGAGATTGCGCAGAAGCTGTGGAATACGAACCGTCACGGCCATGTCCGCTGACCTACTCCTCCCGAAATGGTCGATAAAGTCTAGCGCCTGGGGCGCCGGAATGCCACGGTGCCCGTTGGTCCCCTGTCTCTTCGGCCGCCCCTCAGGCGCGTTCGGCTCCGGCCGGGGCGGTAACGACCGGGTAGGCCCCGGCCTTGCCATTGGGGGCCAGCACGGAACGTTCAAAGGCCCGCAGGCTGGCCGGAATGCTGACGGGCACGGCGGCTGCTGGTTC
>JBFMCJ010000356.1 GCA_040754675.1 Bacillota bacterium | reverse complement strand
ACTCCAGGCCAGCCCGCTCGGCCATCTTCATGGCCAGGCTCTGGCGGCAGATGCGGTGGACCACCTCCGGAGCGTTGGCCTCGTGCATGGGCGGCGGGTCCGGCAGCCACACCGTCACGATACCCATTTTCCGTTCCTCCCTCCCCGGCCCCGTCACACGGGGCCGCCAATTGCGGCCACAGCCCGGAAACGGCCTTTCCGGGCCAACTGCCCCGAAAACATCACCGGCCGGCGCCCGGCCGGTGAAGCCGCTTCTCACCTGTTCTTAGCGGTTCCAGGCGAGGCATTCAGCCCGCTGTCCCGGGGCGCGGCGCGCCACCTGGCGGTAAACCAGCTCGCCCAGAAGGGCCGCCGTGGCCTTGCGCAGGTCCTTCAACGTCCCGGAGTTGTCGATGACGGCGTCGGGGACGATGAGGTCCACCTCCGCCTCCGTGCGGTGGCCATCCTCTTCTGGTCGGACATCTTCCCCGCGTGCCCGCAGCCGCGAGGACCGGGCGGCATCGGCTGCCTTCACCAGCACGCCGAGGAAGCCCAGGGCGCGCAGGCGCTCGGCCTCGTGCAGCAGACGGACGTCCTCGACCACGGCGAACTGCGGCCCCTCAGTGTAGAGCCGCAAGACAAAGTGGTTCAGCAGGCATTCGGGGTCGATCTCCCGGAGCTTGTCGCCCAGCACCTGCAGCAGGCACCTGTCTTTTCCCTTCATGCCGAACAGCTCGCGGGCTATCCGGTAGAGGGGGTCCGAGAGCTTGTAGACCCGCGCGCCCGCCTCGGACAGGAAAGCCGCCACCGTGCTCTTGCCGGCCGCGCGCCTGCCGTACAAGAACAGCCGCACCATTACCACCTCCATCAGCAAGGGCCGCCCAGCCCGCTCACGACCCGGTGGCTACCCGAATTCAGCCGCCCGCCGGAAAGTACGCGCGCCGTTCGGCGACCTGGCGCAGCACCCTGGCACGGAAGTCCTGGTGCCACCGGCGGTGCCCGGCCGAACGCGGGGTGAGGCCGGCCCGGGCGGCGTTCTCCCGGTACTCAGCCAGCTCCCCGCTCAGCCAGGCCCTGGGCAGGTAGAACCACCAGGGCTCCAGCGCCATCCCCAGTTTGTCCGCCCAGCACAGCCGCGACGGCTCGGCGCCGGCCTCCCGGGCGTAGTGCCTGGAATGGTACAGGCAGAGGTCCCGGTACTCCGGCCCGAACCACCGGCCGGCCAGGCGGGCCCCCAGCTCCGGGTGCTTCCTGCCTTCCGGACCGTCCAGGTCCCGGGCGGACCAGTACCCCCAGTCGTGTACCAGGATGCACACCGCTTCTCTCCACGTGGGGCGCCCGTACAGCCTCCACCACGCCGCCAGCACGAACAGCGGGTGGATGAGGAACTGGTGGGCTCCAAAGAGCAGGCTCCGGCGGCCCCAAGGCAAAAACCCCCGCCACACGGCACTCATGCCTCGCTCCACCGGTCCGCGGCCTCCAGGACTTCTCCGGCTTCGGCTATCTTCGCGGGCAGGTTGAAGCGCCGCCACCAGCGAGCTTCGCGTTCCGCCAGGCGCAGGGCCTCGGCCCGGGAGCGCCTGGTGCCACGCAAAAACTCCCGGCCGTCGGGAGTCTCAACGTATACCTCCCAGCCCCGGCCCCCGGGGCGCACAGAAATACACACGGCGGGCACCCTGGACCACCTCCGGTTGGTTTCAGTTTTCAGGTCTCGAGGTCCGCGTCCAACTCGCTCAGCGGGAACTCTGCTCCGCACGCGTCGCACCGGACCACCTCGTCTTCGGTGTCCAGGCGCGTGGCATCAGAAAAGCTGAACCCGCCGGAGCACAGCGGTATCCAGCCGCTGAAGCTCCCGGCGACCACGAACAGATTGCCTTCGGCACCGCATTTGGGGCACGTGGTCTTCCACACCTTCCCTTCCCTCCCCCCACCGGTTTGGGCTGGCCGGGCAACTTATGCCCGGGCAACTACCAACTCCTCGACGCGCCACCTCACGCCGCCCGCGGCCGCCACTGCCTCGGCTTCGGTGGCGAACACCTTCAGCCGCCCCGGAACCGGCGAGGAAAGCGTCTCTCCCGCCGCGCCCAGATACCCGGAGGGGAGGGGGCCGGTTACGGCCCACCCCCGCACCGGGTCGGCGATCCCCCATACGGGTGGGGCGCTGATAGCCCGGACTAGGTCGTCCGTGACCCCCGCCAGCACTCGCGGCAGCTCGTCGGGATGGCGGTCGCGGACGTTCACCTCCGTGACCTCTGGCGGGCTGCCGTAGAACTGCCGCAGGACCTCGTACTTCTCAGTAGTCGGCACGCGGCCGGGCGGGTCCCAGGTGCACCACACGCTGACAGCACCTAACCCCCGCCGGCCGTACCCGAACCACACCAGGTTGTTGAGGGAATAGTCCTGGGGCCGAACAGCCAGCAGTTCCCCTGCCTCAGGAACCGGGCAGGGCACGGACGGGCGGACCCAGAACCTGTGGGCCACCCAGTGCGTTCCATGCTCGTTCGGCATCTTAGCCCTCTGCACAGCCACCACCGTGCAGGGCGGATGGTACTCCGCCAGGGCGTCAAGCCAGGGCCACAGCAGGCTGTAAGCCTCCCACGCCCTGCCAGCCGCAGCGCGGGCCTGGGCTGAGCGTTCCGCCAGGCACCGTTCCAGGGCCTCCCTGAGGTCTGCCCTGGCGTCCAGGGCCAGGAGGTACTCAGGCAGGTCCCTAACCCGGCTAGCCCCCCAGGCCCTCACGGGCCCTTCTAGGACGGCTGCGGTGAATCTGTAGGGCAGTTCCAGGCGCTTGGGCACCGGAGGCACGGGCGGCTCCGTCATTCGCCAGCCGCATGCGTCCCTGAGGTAACCCAGGCACTTCTGGCCGCTGTACGTCCCGGAGGTATGCACTCTGCCGCACGCCAGGCACCGGTACTTTACCGGGCCGAGCGCGAAGGCGGCCCGTGCCGTATCCAGGTCGCGGAAGGTCACCCATCCCTCCTCAGACACCCGCACCGCCTCCCTCCGAAAGCATCCTGGCGCGGATTCCCTATGGTGAAGCACGCGGGCAGGATCGGCTCGTCCGTTTCCCCTGAACGCGGTGGGTGATATGGGTTGCTGAGCCAGTAAGGCCTCAGCCCCGACGGCTCGCGGGCCAGCGCCACCCAGGGGCGCCCGAGGATGAGGCCCTCTTGGCCCAAGGCGGTAACAAAGTACGGCCCCCACCTCCACCTGGGCAGGAACCGAAGCGGGAAGCACGCCCTGCGCGCTCCTTCCGCCCAGTCCACCCGGCGGACCCCGCCAAACGGCAGCTCTTTGAGCATGTCCGGTCCCACCACCAGGTTGTCCGGGTGCAGACCCAGGCCTGAAAGGTACGAGTGAACGTGTTCGGGCGTCCACTCGTCTTCCGGCCGGAGCTTTACCTGACGGTAGCCGCGTGTGGAGGCCCGGGCTGCCGCTGACGAGGCTGCCGGGGCCGTGTCCCCGGGGCCCGCCCGGTCTGCCGTGGAAGCAAAGGGAGGGGCACCCTCACGGTGCCCCTCCTCTTCCTCTGCCACACCCAAATCGAACATGAGCTGGCCGGCCGCGTGCGGCTCAAGGCTCAGGGGGCCCACCTCCTTCGAGCTCTTCTACTTCTAGCTCTGCCCAGGCCTGGCTCCACTCTTCAACGTCGATGGCCTGGGCCTTCTCCATGGCCTCGTCCGCACTGGCAGCTTCAATCACGATGGAGTACTCGCAGTTCGTTCTCACCAGGTACTGCGGCATCTTCTCTCCCTCCCGTGCTCGCCGTCCAACATTTCCTCAATCCTTTACCACCAGGGGCGGCAGCGGCACGCACGCGCGCGTGAGTTCCTCCAGCCGGCGGACGAGGTCTTCCCGGGCTGTCGTAGTGGCAATCGCCTGCCGGACGTCCTCCGCCAGCACCACCACGTTGCCGTCCTGGTTGGCAGGAGCGTACTCATCGAACATTCCCGGCCTGAACACGCGCAGCGTGGCATCGTACTCGTACTTCGCTTCTGTATGGCGGTTGAACGGGATGCCGTGCCGCACCAGGTACTCCTCCAGGTCGCGAAACTCCCCACAAAGAGCATTGTCAGCCCCGCACACCAGGCTGTCCGGCTCCACCGTGGACAGGAACGGCTCGCCCTCCTGTTCGATAAGCCGTTTGATTTCCTCGTACTGCTCGCGGGTAATGGACCCGCCCACCCAAAGGGTGGCGGGAATACGCTCAGCCACGTCACCGCCTCCCCTCTATTCACCGGCGCGAGGCACCTTGCTGAAATCTCAATGGTGGAGGCGGCGGGAATCGAACCCGCACCTCCGGCGTGCGAAGCCGGCGCCCTCCCAAAGGGCCACGCCCCCACCCGACGGTCTCCTCAGGCCGGTCCCGGGCCGGCCTCGGC
>JBFMCJ010000355.1 GCA_040754675.1 Bacillota bacterium | reverse complement strand
ATTCCACCCCACCTCCCGGATTGACCTCGTCAAGGAGTGAGAACATCTACCTCCTGCCGACGGACGAGCTAAAGTTGCTGTGGGTGCTGAACGTCGCATTACGCGAATGCCCCGATCCGTACTTGACGGCAGTGCAAATCGAGCAGATTCTGGCTGACCAGTATGGGATTCCCCTGTCACGCCAGAAGATAGTTGCTCTCTTGAATCAAATGCGTGATCAGCGGCTTGTACTGCGACGTAAGCAGGACAAAGCGCTGTACCGTATTACAAGGGACGGCGAACAGCAGCTTCTGGCTACAAACGGCGGCGGCGTGATAATGATCGATCCTGCCACCGCCTTCTCGGACCTCAGGCGGGTCGACACCATTCTGCGGTCGCTGATTGGCACGGTTCGCTTATGCGACCCTTACGTGGACACGCATACACTCGACGTGTTGCTCGAGATTGATCCCTCCTGCGTTATTCAGCTGCTAACGGTAAACATTCGTGACCAAAGCCGTTTCCGCAGAGATTTGGAAGGGTTCCGCAGACAAGGCCGAAGCCTGGAGGTGAGAATTGCCAGCGCATCTGTACTTCACGACCGGTATATCATCGACGACGCATGTATGCTGCTGATAGGACAAAGCCTTAACGGTCTCGGGAAGAAGCAGGCGTTCGTGGTACGCGTCGGGGACGACATTCGTCGCCAGACCCTCGACTTTTTTCACAAGTTCTGGCGAGAGAGCACAACATTTGCGTAGGGTGCAAGCACCTACGTATATCAGGAAAGAGAGAGGGCCTTTTGGGCGGCGGCCGTGGGGTCCTTGTAGAAGATGGGGTCGACGTGCTCGATTATGTCGGAGGGTACGTCAAGGAGGTGGCGCTTGTTCTCTATGGGGATCAACGCGCGTCTGGCCCCGTTGTCCAGGGCGACACGGAGGGGCTCGGCCAGGGAGCGCACCGGCTTGGGGTTGCCCTGGACGGTCATATCGCCGAGTATCAGCATGGCAGGCAGCACGGGTAGCTTCTTGATGGCGGAGTAAATGGCCAGGAAAAAGGCCACGCCGGCGTCACAACTGACGCGGGTACCGAGGAGGTCGATGCCTTCTACGTACAAGTCGGTGGTGTCCAGTTGGTGACCGATGCCCAACTCCACCTTGTGGCCCTGCATGTAGGAGAAGGCGCGGTTCAGGGCTTCCTTCATGCTGGTGTCCATGCCGCCGGCCACCCTGAGCTTACCAGTGCCAGTAGACGTGCCCACTTCTATGCGGAAGAGGGCCACCCTGCCGTCGTCGCCGACAGAAGCAGCGTAGAGGGAGCCAGGAGCCAGCGGGTCGGGTGAGATCAGGTTCCGCCCGCCTTCTTCGGGCACGCCCACGAAACGTTCCTCCCTCGTTTCCTGGTCGATGAACGAGAAGCTAGTCTGGTGATACTCGAACGGCCCGAGTTTCTTGAGCTGCTCCTTCACCCGCCGTCGGCCCTCGAGGGCCATTTCGAGGTACTCGCGGAGTTCGTCCTTCGTCCATTCGCCGTGCGGGTGCAGGAGCTTAAGGTAGCCAGCCACGGTCTTGCGCACGGCCTTGGCGTCCCGCGCATTGAGGTGGGAGCCCAGGGCGAAGTGGCTGTCTATGGCCTCGGCCAGGTTGTGCTTGCGCAGTTCCTTGAGGGCCTCTGCGAGATAGTCAGAGACGAAGCCGTAGTGATCGGTCAGGAACTCGTTCCGGACCTTGGGGATCTCCCACCCCGGCAGGTAGAAGTGAATGCGGTCCAGGAAGGCCATATCCTCCCGTATGACCTCCGGCAGGGGGGCGAACAGGGTCGAACTGCGCACCATCACCTCTACCGGCTGGTTGGTGTTGCCGAACATAGCCACGCTGGCGCTGGCAGAGAGGGACTCCTTGCCCCTTGCGAAGGAACCGGACTCGCAGTACGTCTTAAGGGTGGTTATGACCTCTTTGGGCATTTTCTCCAGATCGGCAACCTCGTCGAAGGCGATGGCATCCCACAGGCCTACCAGACCCATCTTGCCGCTGGCGATGTTGTAAAAAAGGTTGGCGACCGTGGTGGGCCCGGTAAGCAGGATGACGTAGGGAGAAAGCTCCTGGTAAACGAAGGATTTGCCCGTTGCCCGGGGACCCAGTTCGATGAAGTTGTAGTTTGACTCCACCATGGGGATGAGGCGGGCGAGCAGTAACAGCTTGAGCCGCCGCTCGAAGTGGGTAGGTTCCAGCCCGATGCTGCGGATCACCAGGTCGAGCCACTCATCGGTACCAAATTGGGTCCGGCCCCGCCGGAACTCGTCGAGACGCATCTCCGCCAGCTGTATTGGCTCAAGAGTGTCGATCCAGAAGGGACTGCGCCGCCGGGACACGGTGTCGTCATAGCTGTGGCGTATCTCGACACGAGCCCAGATCCCACCTAGCAGCAGGCGATCATACTGCCTCACGTACTCCTCAGGGATGTGAACGTGTTTGTGCCCGAAATGGACGAGCTCGGCCCAGTATTTGTCGTCCTCGGACACGTAGCGTACCTTAACCTTGTCTATGAAAGAGTGGCGACCCTCCTGCTGGACTCTGGCCTGAGCCTTCATGGCCTCATCGGGGCGCACGTAGTTCTCGGCCACGGTGTCGTTGACCACTTTGAGCCCCAGTTCCAGAGCCACCGGATCATCCGTGGCGCAGTATTTCCCGAGAAGGTACTCCAACACGAAGACCGGAACGTTGGCCCCGACCTTCACCTTGCGGACCAGGTCCTTGCGCACCACCCGGCCGGGGAAAACCTGATTGGCCTTCAGATCCAGCACGTCCGTGGCGACCACCTCACGCCCCTCCCCGCGGCACGGCCCTGATTCTCAGTGAACCAGATCCACCGGGACAGAAGGCAAACTGGCCAACCTCATGCCGGAAAGCGCGTCCAGTACCACGACGTCGGCCAGCCCGGAACGAAGCTCCGTGTCCGTCACCTGAAAAATAAGAGCATTGGGCTCATTGGGCTGGAGCTTTACCTGCCGGGACGCAGGGTCGTAACCCTGGTTGGCTGCGACCAGGACCCCTGCTCTCTTGCCGCCCACGATAAGTTCAGCCGTGAGGGTCAGGGGTTCGGGCACCAGGCTCTCGTAGGTAACCTGCACGCTGAAGATACGGTTAGTGATCTTCCCCGGCGGGAACGCGAGCGCCAGTTGCGGCGCACCCTTCTGTTCACTCGGCGGCGCTTTGGCTTTCACCACAACGGACACCACCGGGATCACCATTTCCTGCAATGTCAGGCCGCCGTGACAGTAGCCGCCGCCCCCCAGGATGAAGACGCCAAGTTCTACGGGAAACGCCAATTCGAGCTCGCCTGCGATCCCCAGTTTAACCGACGGGACCCTCACGAGATCGGCCTCCGTCCTCCCGCCTCTCCCGGCCCAGGACCGCCTACGGAGGCAGACGGTATGCCCGCCCGGCGGATCCACCTTGTTGGCCAGGTCGGCTTCGGGCAGGAAGAGGTAGCCGTGGTCGGCAGCGAAAACCTGACGCTCGAAGCCCACCCGCGCCAGCGCACGCGAAGCCCGCGCCAGATCGTCCAGGATATCGCTCATGTATTTGTGAGCCTGGCGATCATTTCCCCCCTCGCCGAACTCATCCAGCTCTCTAGAGCGCACGACGACCAGGTTCGCCCCTTCAAGCCTGCGCCCCAGTCTGCGGGTCGACAGATCGAGCAGCTCGTCAAGCGTAAGGTCCACCGCGGATGGGTACCGGCTTCGTATCAGTTCTGCCCGCTCAGCAGGGCCCCCAGAAACCCGGCCCCTTACCAGCACCGCAAGCTTCCCGTTCCTGTCAGCCAGCTCCATTCCTTCTTCGGCACCCGGCATGAGAGCTGCCATTCCCACTTCGGTGATTCCGGGGAGGATGCCCAGGTACGGTTCGCACGCTGCTTCGCCATCACGCCCCAGGCGGCCGGCAAGGTCAACCCCCATCTCGTAACGGAGGGCGTCCACGAGGAAGTAAGCCGTCCTCTCTCGATCAAGGTGCGGGCGTACGTGCCGTTCAAACACCATGTGCTGCTGGGGCAGGCGGCTGAGGTCGAAGTCCTCCATTTGCAGCGCCTCACAAAACCCTTCGGCAAGGGCGATGACGGCCTGGGTATACGCCGCGCGCGCGGCCTCCGCGATGCTGCTGATGAAGTCCTCGTCATCGACGTACCGCAGTTGCTGCTCCAGCAGGCGGTAAGCGCTATCAAGCCGATACCAGCCCCCCGCAAGCCGGTTCCGGCTCGAGCCTGCGTAATTGCGGATCCAGTGCTCGACTGGCTTTCCCTTCGAGCACCTGACCTCCTGCCTCACCCGGGAAGCCTCCCGCAGCACTGTTATGGCATAAGTTACAGCGTTCCAGGCCACGTTGCGGACCG
>JBFMCJ010000354.1 GCA_040754675.1 Bacillota bacterium | reverse complement strand
GGTCGGTCGGTCCGGCAGGCCCTCGGGGACCGGCTAACCCAGGCCCTCGGGGGACCGACTGACGTTCGGTCGGTCCACCACACCCCCTCAATCCGCGGTGACAACAGCGGACCCGTGACGCGTCGATGCCTGAACCTGCAGCGTCCGTGCCGCCCGGTCGAAGTCCGGGCTGCGGTACACGACCCGCTGCCTACCCATCTGCGCCGTCTGGGAGACGAGCGCCGTGCCCGGCACCTCGATGCGCGCCGTGCCCCACCCCGTCTCGGCTTCAAGACCCAGGCCGAGGTCGCCGCGCGTTGCTGCGTCCCGCACCTCCGGCGGCAGTACCACCCGGACGCTGCCGTTCACCGTCCGCGCCGAGACCCGCTGGTGGGCGGGAGCGCGTTCGAACTTGGCCGAGGGCCGCAGGGTGACCGAACCGTTCACGCTGGACACCTTCAGTTCGGCGGCGGTGGCCGAGCCCGTAATGCTCCCGTTCACCGAGTCGCCCGCAACCAGCTCGGCGAGGACCCCGTCGAGCAGCACGGATCCGTTCACGCCGTGGGCCGTAACCCGGTGGGCCGCCAGGTCGGCGAGGTCGAGCCGGCCGTTGACGGAGCGCGCTTCCACGGAGCCGCCCCGCAGGCCCCGCACCGACACGTTGCCGTTGGACGTCGACGCCCGAAGCTCAAGCGCCACGTCGGCGGGGACGGTGAGCTCCAGGTGGACGGCATGGGGGCCCCAGAACTGCCACTCGGGCACCTCGGTGCGTACGGTCAGGCGGGTGGGGCCGTGTTCCACGCTGACGAGCTTCAGGCCCAGCGACTCGGCTTCTTCGCGCGTGCGGGCGCGGATGCGGCGATCCACCTTGAGCCGCCAGGTGCGGGGGCCTGTCTCGCCGGGCGGCGCTGCCGCGACCCGGATGTGGCCGTTGCGGGTGCGAAGTTCGACGTCCGGGTTGAGGCCCTCGGCAAAGGTGCCCGACAGTTCCTCGGTAAAGGCATGCTCGGGGAAGGCGGCCCGGCCCAGGGTGCCGAAAGCCTGCCCGACGCGCTCGGCCAGCGTCTGGCCGAGCTGCTCGAGGCGCTCGCCCATGTCGCTGAGGCGGCCCTCCAGCCCCGCACTCTCGACAGCCCTGGAGACCCGCTCGCTCAGTTCGTCGGCCAGCTCACCCATGCGGCCGGCCACGGACTCGGCCCACCGCCATAAGTCGCCCCCCCGCTCGGGCGCCTCGTGGCGGGATTCCGCTCGGGCCCCCGCCGCAGCCTCGGGCACCTCGGCCGTGGGGGCCTGCAGCGCCTTGAGGAGTTCGACGGCCTGCTCGGGGGTGATCCTGCCGGCCTCGAGCATCCGCAGGATCAGGCGGCGTTCCTCGGCAGCGTCGCCGCTACCGCCAGCCGGCGTCGCAACGTTCTCATCCATTTGGCTCGAAGCCTCCTCCCTGAAACCGCCAGGGCTATTCTCTCCGGGCTGAGCCGTGGCCCCGCAGCCGCTCAACGGCCTGCTCGGGGCTGATCTCGCCCCGCTCCAGCGCCTCCAGTATCGCCCTGCGCTCCGCAGCCGGTACGGGGCCGCCCGGTACCGGGCGGGAGCCGGGAGCGGTGGAGGCCGTTGCACCTGCGGTGGCCTCCCGTTCGGCCATGTCGGGTACCCCCCGGTCAAGGCGGTGCCCCAGCGCCTCGATGATTGACTCGAGGCGCGCCCGGATGGCCGGGTACGACAGGCCCAGCATGCGCTCCATCTCGCGAAGGTTGCCCCGGGCGACGATGAAAAGCTCGGCGAACTGCCGCTGCTCCGACGTTAGCGCACAGAAGGAGCAGAGCTCGAAGCGGCCCTCCAGTGCCGTTCCGCACCGGGGGCAGCGCAGGCGTGCCACCTCGAGCCGAGAACGGCAGACCGGGCAGTTGCCCAGCACGGGCACTTGTTCGGCCATCCGGCCAGCACCACCTCAAAAAACCAGCCCCGGAACCCGCCTCGGCGCGGCGGCCTGCGGCGGGGGACATGAGTTCCACTGGCGCCCACCCCTCTTCCGGGTCGGGCGCCGCCGGCGGCATCCCGTCTGCCACCTATAAAGTTAAGGGTGTATATTAAGGATGTCAATATATCCCCTTAACGTTTTTGATCGCAGGCGGTCTTTGGATTGGGAGTGACGAGGGTCTTGCGGCGAATGCCGTCGAGGTTTTGCTGTGGCCTTGCGGACATCCTGGCTCCGTGAATCAGCTTCCCCCACTGTCACGGCCGTAACCTTGCGCCAGCGCGACCATCCCTCCGGACCGACTGACGGTCAGTCGGTCCCGGACACCCACTCTCGGGCAGGGATACCGGGCCTCACCGGCGGTCGGTGGGGTTGTCTCGGGATCAGGCGGTTTCACCGGCCGCGTGCACGCCCTGGTGGATGCGTTCGGCCACCGAGCGCGGCAGGCCGGGCACCGCCAGGAGTTCCTCGAGCGTGGCCTCCCGCACGCGCTTGAGCGACCCGAAGTGTTCGATGAGCTGCTTCTTGCGCTTGGGGCCCACGCCCGGGATGTCGTCGAGGGCCGAGTGCACGGCGCGCTTCTCCCGCAGCTGCCGGTGGTAGCCCACGGCGAAGCGGTGCGCTTCGTCCCGCACCTGCTGCAGCAGGTGCAGCGCGTACGAATCGCGGGAAAGCTCGATGGGGTCGGGCTCGTCTTCCACGAAGATCTGCTCCAGGCGCTTGGCAAGCCCGATGGCCGGGATCTCCTCGTCGAGGCCCAGTTCCCGCAGCGCCTCGCGGGCGGCGTTGAGCTGGCCCTTGCCGCCGTCGATGAGCAGGAGATCGGGCAGGTGCGCAAAGCGCGCCTCCGCCTCGGCCTTCTTCAGGCGAGCTTCGAGTTCGGCGGCGCCATCCGGGCGGGCGTCGAGGCGCTTGCGAAGCGCCTCCAGTTCCTCTCGCTCCTTGAGCCCCCGGGCGAAGCGGCGGCGCACCGCCTCCTTCATCATGGCGAAGTCGTTGGGGCCGCCCGTCAGGCGGATCCTGAACCGCCGGTAGTCGGCCTTCTTGGGTTCGCCGTCTTCCATGACCACCATGGAGGCGACCGCGTCGGCGCCCTGGATGTTGGAGACGTCGAAGGCCTCGATGCGGCGCGGCAGGCGGTCGAGCCCCAGCACGTCCCGCAGCACGGCCAGGCCCCGCTCCTTTTCGGCGGCGCGGCGGTCGCTCTGGCTGCGCAGCTCCTGCAGGACGAGGGCGGCATTCTCCGCGGCCATCTCCACCAGGCGCCGCCGGTCGCCCCGCCTGGGGACCACCAGTCGCACCCGGCCGCCCCGCCGCTCGGAGAGCCACTGCTCCACGAGGGCGGCGTCCTCCACCGGGTGCTGCAGCGTCACCGAGGGCGGCACGGAGGGCGTCTTGTCGTAGAACTGCTGCACGAACGAGGTCATCACCTCGGTCTGCGAGGTGTGCTCCGAGGTCTCCAACAGGAAGTGGTCGCGGCCGATGAGCTTGCCGGCGCGCACGTAGAACACCTGCGCGCACACCGTATCGGCGAAGCGAGCGAACGCGACGACGTCCTGGTCCTCCTCGCCGGCCGCCACCACTTTCTGGTGTTCTACGACCTTCTCGAGGGCCCGAACCTGGTCGCGCAGGCGGGCTGCCTGTTCGAACTCGAGGCGTTCGGCGGCCTGCTGCATCCGGGCCTGGAGCGGCGGGATGAGCTGCTCCTGCCGGCCTTCCAGGAACAGGCAGACCTGCTCGATCATCTGGCGGTACTCCTGGACGGTGGTGCGGGCCGCACACGGCCCCAGGCAGCGGCCGATGTAGTACTGCAGGCAGAGCCGGTACTGGCGGGTGCCGTCCAGGTTGAGGTCGCACGTGCGGATGGGGAAGAGCTTGCGCAAAAACCGCAGGGTCTCCCGCAGCGCCGTGGAGTTGGTGTAGGGGCCGAAGTAGCGGGCGCCGTCGTTCTTGATGCGGCGCACCACCAGCACCCGCGGGAACGGCTCGTTCACCGTCACCTTGAGGTACGGGTAGGCCTTGTCGTCCCGCAGCTTGACGTTGTACCAGGGGCGGTAGCGCTTGATGAGGTTGGATTCCAGCACCAGCGCCTCGATCTCCGAGGCCGTCACGATGTACTCGAAGTCGGCGATGTCGGCCACCAGGGCGTCGATGCGGGGGTTGGTGACGCGCCCGGTCTGGAAGTAGGAGCGGACGCGGCTTCGAAGCGACGAGGCCTTGCCCACGTAGATGACCTCGCCCGAAGCGTTTTTCATGAGGTAGACGCCGGGGCGGGCGGGAAGCTGCGCCAGCTTCTCGTCGAGGGTAACGGGCGCGCCAGCGCCCCGCAGCTCGGCGGGCTGCGTCCCGGCCGGAGGCGCCCCGGCCGGCAACGCCTCGGTCTCTTTGCGGCTGTGACTGGTCAGCTTCGTCAG
>JBFMCJ010000353.1 GCA_040754675.1 Bacillota bacterium | reverse complement strand
GTCAAACGCGCTTTTTCATGGCTTTGAGTGCCCGTGCGGCGCGCGCGGCCGAGATGTCGGATGCCCGTTGCGCCCGGTCACGAGCGTCACCCACCAGGTCCTCGTACTCCAGTACCGCGCTCGCGTCGGGGGGCGTGCCGTGTCCGCGCCGAACTCCCCCGGGCCAATCCGTGTCAGTGGGCGACGGGCTCATGGGCACCTGTTGTGGGTCGAGCCGTTGCGACTCACCCTTTCCGGGCTGTCGTCTCCTCGAGTCTGCCATGGCGGCCTCCTTTTCCCCGGCGGTACCCCCGCGCTGTGAGGGGCATGGATGCAAGCGTGCCTGACGGGGCGCCGGCCCCCTGTCCCCGCCGGGCGTCGCGGTTTCGAGCCCTATCATTCCCAAAAGGCCGGGTTTCTCGCAGCGGTCCACCCGCCGGGGCAGGTATGCGAAGGTGATGAGTTCGGTGAAAGTCCGGGTGAGGCTGGCGGCCAGGGCGGGGCAGAGGATGTTCGACGCGGTCAGACCCCACGAACCCCGGCGACGGCCGGTGCCGCGCCCTCGAGGCGGCGCTTCAGCGACCAGGCCAGGGCCGTCACCAGGAGCGCCACGGCTGTGGCCACGACGTACACCGAGCGCAGGCCCCACGCGTCCGCAACCACGCCGGCCATGAGCGCACCGAGTACGGCGGAAAACGCCTCCGCTCCGTCGAGGGCCCCCATGCCGCCGCCACGTTCCGAAGCCGCCGTCAGCGACCCTGCCGCCCAGGTGGCCCCTGCCCGCACGAGCGCGTAAACAGGGAGCAAGAAGGCAGCCGCCGCCACCAGTGCGCTGGACGCGGCCGCCATGGCGGCGTACATGAGGGTGTAGAGCGAGCCCCCGGCCACGAGGAGGGTCCCGGGGGGCGGGTGTCGCCCGGGCGCTCCGAGCCAGGCGTACGCCACCAGCCCGAAGGCCGTGGCAATGGTCAGCGCCGTTCCGTACAGGGCCTCGCTCCCGCCCAGCAGGCCCACCACGTAGAACCCGAAGACCGTGAAGCTCGCCTCGCCCGCCAGGGTGGCGAGCGAAAAGACCGTGAACAGCCTGACCAGCAACGGGTGCCCGTAGAGCCGGCGCCACTCATGTGCGAGGGCCGCAAACTGCGCCGCTGCATGGCGAAGAGCGTCCAGGCCCCTGCCGCGCTGGCCCTCGGCGTCTGGCTCGAGGCGGCGCTGCTCAGGCACTGCTATCGCCACCCACAGCGCCACCATCGCCGCCAGCCCGGCCGCCACCGCCAGCAGGTTGCGGCCCGGCGCCCCGGTGCTGCCCCGCATGGCCACCGCCAGGCTTCCCAGCATCCAGCCCCACGACTCCAGCTGCAGCCACCAGGCCAGCGCCCGCCCGGGCGTCCCTGCCGGCCCCGGCCTCAGCGAGACCAGGGCTTTTCCCGCCGGGGAAAGCCCCGCAAAGAAAAGCGCGCCAGAGCTCACCACCGCCACCGCCTGCAGCCCCGTGGACACGAACAAGAGTCCCACGCCGGTCACCGCGTACCCCGCGAGCCCGGCCAGCATGGGCAGCTTCAGGCGGCCCGTGACGTCGGCCAGAGCGCCCCAGACGTTGGCCGCGACGAAGCGGATGAGGGCCGGCACCGCCGTGATCAGCGCCAGTTGCAGGATGCGGCGTTCACCGGCGCTGTACAGGTAGAGCGGGACGTACCCGAAGATGATGAGTTCGGCGAAGGTGCGGCTGAGGCTTGCGGCCAGCACGGGGTAGAGGATGTTGCTCGCCACGGCGGCTCAGGCCTTCCCCGCGAGCAGGCGCCAGCGGGCGAGTTCGCCGGCCAGTTCCTGGAGGTGCCGGAGCCTGGGGGCGTTGCAGCTCTCGTAAAGCCACAGGGGATCCATGGCGACACCCTCGATGCCGGCCGACCTGGCGCCCACCACGTCCACGGAGAAAATGTCGCCAACGTGCACCGCTTCGCCCGGGCCGACTCCCGCCCGCTCGAGCGCGATCTGGAAGATGCGAGGGTCGGGCTTTTCCACGCCAACGAGCGTCGAGTCCACGACGAAGTCCAGGTACGGGCGCAGCCCGGCCGTCTCCAGGAACTGTTCCACCCGCCCGTCCGCGTTGGAGACGACGCCAAGCGTGAGGCCCAGCTCACGGAGCTTCCGCAGCGACTCCGCCGTGCCGGGGCGGACTGCCAGCCACAGCGTCCCGGCCTCAGCGGCTTGTTCGATGCGCTCGAGAACCGCTCCACGAGCGCCTTGCGCCACGCTTGCTGCTTCGAGCACGGTGGCGAAATAACCGCCGGCGGGCCGCGGTATGCGCCCGGCCATGAACGCATCCCAGCGGGTGCGCGCCACGTATTCTGCCGCCATGAGGCGTTCGGCCGGGCAGGGGCTTGCGGCCTCGGCGCACCAGCGGGCGATTCGCTCCCAGTCGGGGTAGATCAGGGTGTTGCCCGCATCGAGGAAGACGGCCCGCAGGCGAGGGGCCAGGCGGGCGCACAGCGCTCTAAGCTGGGCGTCGGGCACGGGCTGCACGGCGATGCACCTCTGCGGCCGCTGCACGGCAGATGCTGCAGCGTGGGATTCAACGTCGGGCTTTCGGGTGACCCGCCAACGGTTCGACGCAGGGCCGCCGTTCCCCTTCGGCTCACCGCGAGCAGAGAGCGGGCACGGTACGGCAGGGCGACGCCGGCCAGGGCTCTCGCTCCCGCGCCCTGCCGTGCGCGGCCCCCGTCTGGCAGGAGCCGGAGGCGTGCCCAGGGAAACACAACCGCCAGCCAGGGGCCGGGAAGCGAGCAGCGGAAGGGGTGGGCGGGTGGATCGCACCTTTGTCCTCGGCGTTGACGGCGGGCAGACGGGGAGCCGCATCGCTCTCGCCGCTCTGGACGGCACCGTGCTGGCGACCGCCCGAGGCGGGCCCGCCGACCACCTTCACGAGCCCGGCGGCTTGGAGCGGTTCAACGCCCTGCTCGACAGCGTGGCGGCCCTGATCGATCGTGCCGGCGCCATGGAGCGGTTAGCCTGCGCCTGGTTCGGCCTCACCGGCCATGCGGACGAGGCTCGCCCCCTCGTAGAGCGGCGCCTGCCTGTTCCGCATCTCGTCGTGGAACACGACATGGAGATTGCCGTAGCAGGTGCCAGCCTGGGGCGGCCGGCCGTGGTCGTGCTGGCGGGCACCGGTACCGTGGCACGGGCGACGGGGGGCGGCGCTTCGGTCACGGTGGGCGCCTGGGGCTACCTGGGCGACGAGGCCGGGGGGTTCGACGTGGCTCGCATGGCAGTGGTGGCCGCCTGCCGGGCCATTGACGGGCGCGGGCCGGCCACCGCGCTGGTGGACGCGCTCCCCCGGGCCTGTTCAGCCCGTTCCATCCGGGATCTCCTTTCCCATTTCTACGGGCAGCGCCTGGCCCGCCATGAGTTCGCCCGGGCCGCCCGAGTGGTAGCGGAACTCGCGGCCCATGGAGACCCCGCCTGCCAGGATATCCTGCGCCAGGCCGGCGAAACCCTGGCCGGGTATGCGGCCGCGGCGTACGAGCGGCTTGAGCAGCAGGTGGGGCGTGCGGCGGTCGAGAGCCTGCCGTGCTACCTCACCGGCGGCGTCGGGCAGGCGGGCCCCATCCTGGTGCAGAGCATGGAACAGGCGCTGGGACGCCGCCTCGGACGCCCCGTCCGGGTCAGGCCCGCCGAACTCCCGCCGCTCGGCGGCGCGCTCCTCAAGGCCATCGAGCGGGTCGCCGGGCAAGCGGATGGAGCCGCCGTCGCACGCCTGAAGGACGGGCTCCGCTCCGGCTGACTCGCAGCGACTCACGGCCGGCCGGGCCGATCCCTGTCACACCGCGATGCCCCTCGCCCGAGTACGGGGTTGCACGCGTGGCTCCTGCCGAGGGATCCCGTCAAACAGGACGCCAGTACCGGTACCCCGGATGGGGGTGGCCCATAGCTTGCGGGCGGAAGGAGGTTGACAAAGCCTTGTCGTTTCCGCCGCCGCCCCCGTGTCCAGGGGGGTTCATTTACACGGTTCAGCCGGGTGACACCATGTTCTTGATCGCCCAGCGGTTTGGAGTGAGCCTGAACGCGCTCATTGCCGCCAACCCCCAGATACCCAACCCGAACCTCATCTTCCCCGGCCAGCAGGTTTGCGTTCCACCGATAATCCCGGTGCCGCCCGAGCCGCCGTTCATCCAGCACCTGCGAACCTTCATCAACAGCCACATCCGCGTCGTCTTGATGGGCGGGCAGACGGGCGGGCCTTCGTTTGACTTCAACGGAACGCTGCAGGCCGTGTTCACCGACCACATCCTGCTGATGGTGGACAGCGCCCAACGGCACATCCGCATCGACGCCATCGCCTGGTTTGAGCCGCTGCTGACCTCGTGAGCGAGAGACCGGCTGTCCCCCTGGAGCGGGCGCCGCCA
>JBFMCJ010000352.1 GCA_040754675.1 Bacillota bacterium | reverse complement strand
GGGCGGACCGCGCCCATCCCCGTCTCGCGCTGCGGCTCGAGGCCGAAAAGCCGTTGGCCAAAGGCGACACCACGCTATCCAAGGCTAATGCTAAGACGTACGCCCGCGACTTGGCGCAGGAAGTTGCCGCGCGCCATTTCCCTGGCACCTTGACCCTTGTCGTACTCAACCGTGTCAGGCGGGCGCAGGAGGTATTTGGGGCGCTTCAGGCTGTTGTGCAGGAGCGTCTCAGGAGGGCGCAGGCGGTTCCGGAGCTACTGCTGATCCACTCTCACTTCCGTCCGGCCGAGCGGCAGCGGTGCCAGGAACGACTACAGGAGGTGGACCAGGCACCGCCTCCGGGCGGATGCATTGTGGTAGCGACGCAGGCCGTCGAGGCGGGCGTGGACATCTCCGCGCGGCTCCTCTTCACTGAACTGGCACCGTGGACGTCGTTGGTCCAGCGGTTCGGCCGTTGCAACCGGCGGGGGGAGTGGGGAGGTCACGCACCCGCCCAGGTGTTCTGGGTGGACATCGTTGGCGGCGAGGAGCACAAAGAGCTCACGCTGCCGTATGAGGCGCCCCAACTGGCCTGGGCCCGGGAGACCCTGGCAGCCCTTACGGAAGTCGGGCCTCGGGCCATCGATGGTATGACCGACCCGACCTCTGTGCCCCTGACCCACGTGCTACGCCGCCGCGATCTCCTGGATCTGTTCGACACCACGCCCGACCTGGCGGGTAACGACGTGGATGTGTCTCGCTACATCCGGGACGCGGAGGACAACGACGTTCAGGTCTATTGGCGGGAATGGCAGGGGGACGTTCCGCCCGCGGACATGCCGGCGCCACGCCGTGAGGAGTTGTGCCCCGTTTCTCTTCCTGCCATGCGGGAGTTCTTGAAAAACACCTCCGCCTACCGATGGGACGGCCTGGAGCGGCGGTGGATCCCGGTTCGCGGCCGGGATCCGTTGTGGCCCGGCGTGACCCTGCTCCTTCACGCCAAGGCGGGAGGATACGACTCAGACCTGGGGTGGACCGGGAAAGCCGGGCAGGTGCCGCCCGTGACCCCTGCCCTGGAGGTTGGGGAAACACCGCTGAGTTTGCCGAATGACGCCTTGGACGCCGACCCAGCGTCCCTGGTTGCCCGGTTTATCGGGCTGCGCGAGCATGCCGACGCCGTGGCCGCGGAAATGGAGCGGCTGCTGCGCTCCTTTGACACCTTGCCGGACATCCCCGCGGACGATCTCCGGTGCGCCGCCCGCTGGCACGATGCGGGCAAGGCTCACGAGGCGTTTCAAAATGCGTTGCTGGAAGGACGGGACGCGGACGACTCTCTGCGCGCGGAGGGCCCCTGGGCTAAGTCGGACGCGAAACAGCGCTGGCTTCAGTACGGCGTGTACGATGATACCGGTCGTTTCCGCAAGCGCCCCCACTTCCGCCATGAACTGGCCAGCGCCCTCCTGCTGCTCCAGGTGGGGGGATCGGATCTGGCCGCCTACTTGGTCGCGGCCCATCATGGCAAGGTGCGGATGTCTATCCGCTCCCTGCCGGGGGAAGCGGTACCGCCGGAGGGACGGCGCTTCGCCCGCGGCATCTGGGAGGGCGATCGCCTGCCGGCCCTGGACCTGGGGGCAGGTGTGTACACGCCTCCGTTGCACCTGCGCTTGACCGTGATGGAGTTGGGCGAGGGGGAGGATGGCCCGAGTTGGCTGGAGCGCGCGCTGCGGCTGCGGGACCGGCTCGGCCCCTTTCGGCTGGCGTGGCTGGAGATGCTGGTGCGGGTGGCCGACTGGCGAGGCACCCTTGCCGGCGTGGGCATGGATAGGGAGGAGGTGATGGGTCGTGCATGAGGTCCCCCTGCCTGGCTGCCGGCCGGAGCCCCTGGCCCACTATCTGAAAGGGTTGGCTGTGCTGCGCCTGGTAGGGGAACAGGCGGATGCCGGCTGTCGGGGATGGTGGAAGGACGACATCTTCTGGCTGCGGTCGGCCCTGGACCGGGAGGGGCTGTTGGGGTTCTTTCTCCAAGCCTACCGCCCGACACCGGTGGTGGCGCCGTGGAACGGTGGGAGCGGGTTCTTTCCCAAGGACCGGCAGGAGGGCATCCGGCCGCTGAGGATGTCGCCTGCAGGGCGCTTTCAGGTCTATCGTCAGACGATCGAGGCTGGCCATCGCGTGCTCAACAGCCTCGGCATTTCGGAAAAGCCCGATGAGAATGCCAAGCTGCGGGTCCTTCTGACCGCCCGTAATCTCCTATCGGAAGAGGCTCTGGCGTGGATGGACGCGGCCGTGGTACTAACAGATGACGGCGCGAAGTACCCGCCTCTTCTGGGTACGGGGGGCAACGACGGCCGTCTGGACTTTACCAACAACTTCATGCAGCGGCTTGTCGACCTGTTCGACACCAAGACCGGCGAACCCCGGCCAGCCGCCGAAGGTTGGCTGAGGGGATGCCTGTTCGCCGAGCCAGTGGCCGGCCTGCAGCGTGATAAGAAAATCGGACAGTTCTACCCGGGTGCCGCAGGGGGGGCCAACGCTACCACCGGCTTTTCCGGCGAGTCGCTCATCAACCCGTGGGACTTCGTGCTGATGATCGAGGGCGCCCTTCTCTTCGCCAGCGCCGTGACCCGGCGGCTGGGCAGCGGACAGCCGGGGGTGGCTAGCTGTCCCTTCACGGTGCGAGCTGCCGGCGTTGGGTACGGGTCGGCCCACGGAAGCGATGAGAGTCGGCGGGGCGAGACCTGGTTGCCCCTTTGGTCCAACCCGGCGTCCCTTGATGAGGTAGCGGCGCTCTTTTCGGAGGGCAGAGCCCAGGTAGGCCGCCGGATGGCCGTCGGCGGGGTGGATTTCGCCAGGGCCGTGGCCAGCCTGGGGGTGGATCGCGGGATCGCCAGCTTTCAAAGGTATGGGTTTCAGGTGCGGAACGGGCTGGCCTACTTGGCGACACCACTGGGGCGATGGCCCGTGACCCCTCGTCCGGACGTGGACCTGCTGGCGGAACTGGACGGGTGGCTCGACCGGTTTCGTGCCGCGGCCGTTAGCGACCAAGCGCCGGCACGGATGGGGGTGGTTCTGCGGGCCATCGAGCGGGCCATCATGGACTATTGTCGCGAGGGCGGGCGGCGGCGCTTCGCCGAGATCGTCATGGCCCTGGGCGAGGCGGAAGCGACGCTGGCCGCGTCACCCAAGTTCAGAAAGCAGTACTCCGTTGACCCAGTGCCTTTGCTCTCTCCGCCCTGGCTGGAGGCCTGCGACGATGGGTCCGCGGAATTCCGCGTGGCGGCGGCGCTGGGGTCGGCAGGCATCCGGGAGAATTTGGAGCCCGTCCAGATGGGGCGGCGGGTGGCGTGGCTCGACATGGACAAGCATCCCCGCGTCGTGTGGCAGAAGGGCGACCTGGTCCGAAACCTCTCGAACGTCCTTTACCGGCGGTGTGTGGACGCTATACGAGAAGGGGCGGTCGGTCTGCCTTTGCAAGGGCGGTGCACGGCCGGGCTGGGCGACGTGGCGGCATTTGTCCGAGGGGAGGTGGACGACTGGCGTCTGGAAGCCTTGCTACGAGGGTTGTGCCTGTTGGACTGGTCCAGGGGTGTCGAACCGCGCGCCAGTTCTGAAGAGCCGATGCCGCCAGCGATCTACGGGCTCCTCAAGCTGGTGCACCTACCGCATCCGCTTCAGGACGTTGCCGTTCCGTGGGATGGATCAATCCTCGCCAGGGCGATGGCAGGCGATGCCTCGGGGGCTACTCGCCTCGCCGTCCGAAGGTTGCGGGGAAGCGGCTTCCTACCCTTGATGGAGGTCGTCCACGAGCCGCCGGAGGTGGTCCGGCGCGCGGCAGCCGCGCTGTTGATCCCGATTTCCGAAAGAGCAGCACAGCGCTTGGCGGACATGGTTCTGCGCCGAGCGGCCCAGGAGCTGGAGCCTTCCGCTTGAACCCAAACGCGTGAATGAGGGGGAACCGCCTATGGCCATTCAGTTTGGCAAAATGGTGGAGCCGTTACAACTGGATCGCCTGCGGGACGAGCCCAGGCTGCTGATTGAAGTCGACCTGCGGCCGGCGCAAGGGACTCGCTTCCAGCCTACCGGGTTCCCCGACTTGGGCGCCGCCACATACCGGCTGCACGACGGCACGGAGATGCTCTTGGTGGAATCGGCGCAGAGCATGGCTAACCGACTGGAGGCAGTTTGCTGGGATGAGGCTGCCGGGGATCTAGTCGAGCCCTTACGGGGGCTCCCCTACGTGGTGGTGATGCAGAACGGGAAGGTGCTGACCAATTCCCTCTTGGAGGCGCACCGACTGAATTCCCCCTATATCCTGGAGGGGGAGGACAAGACCTTCTTTACCCAGTTGCAGAGTGAACTGGGTGCCATGGAAAAGGGGCCAGTGGACGTTCGGCTGCTGGCAAGAA
>JBFMCJ010000351.1 GCA_040754675.1 Bacillota bacterium | reverse complement strand
GATCCGCAGGGGCACGTGCCCTTCCATGGCGATCTCCACGGCCCTGGGATGAACCACCCGCGCCCCCAGGTGCGCGAGTTCCGCCGCCTCCCGGTAAGCGACGCTCGACAGCGTCGGCGCCTCGGGGACGACCCGCGGGTCGGCGGCCTTCAGCCCGTCCACGTCCGTGTAAATCTCCACCAGTTCGGCCCCGAGTGCCACGCCCAGCGCGGCGGCGGTGGTGTCGCTCCCGCCTCGACCGAGGGTGGTCATCTCGCCCGCCTCGGTGATCCCCTGAAAGCCGGCGACCACCGGCACCCTTCCCGCCGCAAGCTCCCGGCGGATCCGTTCGGTGCGCACCTGGAGCACGCGCGCCTCGCCATACTCCTCGTCGGTAACGATGCCCGCCTGCGCGGCGGTCAGCGAGCGGGCAGCCACCCCTTCCCGGATGAGCGCCTGGGCCACCAGGGTACAGGCGATGACCTCGCCACAGCAAAGGAGCTGGTCCTGCTCCCGCGGATCGGGGGTCGTCCCCGCCTCCTTCGCCAGCAACTCGAGCAGCGTGTCGGTGGCGTACGGATCCCCCCGCCTTCCCATGGCCGATACCACGGCCACTACGGCATAGCCGTCGTCCCGGGTGCGAACGATGTGGCGTACCACCTGGCGGCGCGTCTCAGGGGTCGCCACCGAGGTGCCGCCGAACTTCTGCACCACGATGCGCATACCTTCACCGACTTCCTCGAGCTGGGATGCCCAGCAGGGCCTCCGCTATCTGCATGGCGTTCAGGGCCGCGCCCTTCCGCACCTGGTCGCCCACCAGCCACAGATTGAGCGCCCCCGGGCGGGAGAGGTCCTGCCGGATGCGCCCGACGCCCACGCTGTCCCGGCCGGACCAGTCCCGGGGCATCGGGTATCGCTGCTCGGCAGGGTCGTCCACGACCTCGACCCCCGGGGCGCTCTCCAGGATCCGGCGGGCCTCGGCGGGCCGAAGCGGGCGCTCGAACTCCACGTTGACCGACTCGCTGTGGGACCGGAGCACCGGCACCCGCACGGTGGTTGCGGTGATGGCAAGCTCGGGCTCGTGGAAGATCTTGCGCGTCTCGCGCACCATCTTCCACTCCTCTTTCGTGTAGCCCGCCTCATCGAACCGGTCCACCTGGGGGATGACGTTGAAGGCAATCGGATAGTGGCGCGGCGCCGATGCGTACGGGAGGACGGCCGGTTCATAAGGCTCCCCCCGGCGGTCGGCATCCACCTCCTGCAGGAGTTCGGCCATGGCGCGCGAGCCGGCCCCCGACACCGCCTGGTAGGTTGAGACCACGATCCTGCGGATCGTGGCGGCCCGGTGCAGCGGCCACAGCGGCACCGCCATGATGATCGTCGAGCAGTTGGGATTGGCGATGATGCCCTGGTGGTGCCGGGCGTCATCCATGTTGATCTCGGGCACGACCAGCGGCACCGCCTCGTCCATGCGGAAGGCGCTGGAGTTGTCGACGACGAGGGCCCCGTGCGCTGCCGCCTTCGGGGCGAGTTCCCGGCTCACCGAAGCCCCCGCGGAGAAAAAGACCAGGTCCAGGTTGGCGAAACGCTCGCCGGAGGCTTGCTCCACGCTGAGGCTCTCGCCCATGAACTCGATCCGGCGCCCCGCCGATGCAGCGGACGCCATCAGCCGCAGCTCTGCCAGAGGCCAGCGGCGCTCCTCGAAAAGCCGCACAAACTCCTGCCCCACGGCCCCCGTCGCCCCAACGACGCCGACGCGAAGATGTTGACCCACCGGTGATGTACCCCCCGCACCCGCAAGCGAGGCCTTACTCAGCGTACCTGGCGCCGAGCCCGCTCGATGACCATCGGCTGGATCTGGCGGCCCTCCAGCGCGGCCTCAAGAGTGGGCACGATCAGTTCGAAGTCGGCCACCATGGACGTTGGCTTCGCCTCCGGATTGTCCTGCCCGAAGGGTACCATGTAAAGGTGCTTCATGTTCAGCACCAGCCCCAGGTTTTTCGCGTTGGCGCCCAGGGCATCGTTGGTGGAGATGGCGAGGATGACCGGCCGCCCGTTGCGGAACGTGGCCTTGGCCGCCATCAGCACCGATGAGTCGGTGATGGCAAGCGCCAGCTTGGCCAGCGTGTTGCCGGTGCACGGGGCGATGATGAGCGCATCCAGCAGCTTCTGCGGGCCCAGCGGCTCGGTCTCCACCAGGGTCCGCATCACCCGCCGGCCGGTGGTTTGCTCGATCCTCTGCACCCACTCCTCGACGGTTCCGAAGCGGGTGTCGGTGGCGTGCTCGGAGAGAATGGGGTACACCTCTGCGCCGGACAGGGCCAGGCGCTCCATGTGGGGCAGGATTTCTTCGAACGAGCAGTGGGACGCGGCCAGCGCCCATCCGATGCGCCTGCCTGCGAGCCTCGACCGGGCGGGGCCGTCTCCCGGCGCGCTGTCCACCCTGCCGTCCGCCACGTCGGTTCGCCTCCTCACTCCTCTATCCCCCAGCCCCTGGATCCCCGCCGGAAGCGGAAAGCATCCGGGCCAAGAGATCCGGCACAACGGAGGCCAGGATACGGCCCGCCGTCCGCGGTGCGACCCGTCCCGGCAGGCCGACCGCGTGGATGGCGCGCAGGCCCTTCAGCTTCGCCGCCTCGAAGTCGGTGCCGCCGGGATCGGAGGCGATGTCGATGATGAGCGTGGAAGGCTCCATCCTCGCCAGCACCGGCTCGCTCAGCATCATTGCCGGCGCCGTGTTGAAGACGACGTCCACTTCGGCCGCCGCGGCACCGATCTCGTCTGGATGGACTGCGTCCACCCCCAGGATGTAGGCGCGGGCGCCCTCGACGCGGTTGAAGACGACGGCTTTGACCGAGGCGCCCATGGCGACGAGAATCCGGGTGATCTGCTGGCCGCAGCGCCCCAGGCCCACCACCAGCGCCCGGCTCTGGTGGATGGTGATCCGGAGGTTGGCCATGGCAAGCTGCAGGGCGCCCTCGGCAGTGGGGACGGAGTTCAAGAGTGCCATCTCCTCGTCCTGGTTGAGTTCGACGAGCACAAGCCGCAGCCGCCGCACGAGTTCCCGCACCACCGGACGTGCGGTGCCGATGAGCAGCAGCGTCCCCGGCAGGCATCCCGCGAGGCTGGCCCCATCCAGGCGCAGCGTGACGTGAGCGTCCATACGCACCCGGATGTTCCCCTCCGCGTCGGTGCCGCTGAGCGGGCAAACGATGGCACGAACCCTTCCCGCCGCCTCCCTGAGAGTGACGGGACCCGTCGCCCCTGGCGGCAACACGTCCCGCGGGAAACCGGCCATCGAAAGCCGTGCCCCCAGCTCCAGCAGCCTCCGCGCCAGGCAGAGTTCACGCTCGTCGCCACCGGCCACAAGCAAGGGGATGTCCCTGAGCGCGTCCGTCATGACTCCCGGTGCGGGCTCCTGTACCCCGTCGCAACTCCGTTGGGCTTGGGTCTTATTGCGAGGGCAGTATATGAGTCATAGGTCCGGGGAGTGAGAAAACGCGAGCGATCCGCGGTCAGTGGCGCAGTGAGGGCGGCTCGCTGAAGAGAAGCTCCTCGAGGGAGTGAACGCCCCGGAGCTGCGTCACGCGCCGGACGGCCAGGAGTACCCCGGGGACGAAGCTCCGCCGGCTGGTGCTGTCGTGCCGGATGGTGAGCGTCTGACCCTCCAGGCCGAAGATGATCTCCTGATGCGCGACGAGCCCTGGCAGGCGGACGCTGTGGATGGGGACGGCGGGCTGGTCGGTCGCTGCCTGGCCGCGGGCTTGCGCGATCAAGGCGGCCGTGCGCAGCGCCGTGCCCGACGGGGCGTCCAGCTTGGCTTCGTGGTGGAGTTCAACGATCTCGCAGCGGGGCATGTACGGCGCCACGAGCTGGGCGAGGCGCATCATCAAAAGCGCCCCGACCGCGAAGTTCGGGGAGACGACGGCGCCCACCCCCCGCTGGCGGCAGCGAGTCTCGAGGTCCTCCAGTTCCGAACGGCTGATCCCCGTGGTCCCGATCACCACGTGCACGCCGGCATCCACGCACCCGAACGCGTGCTCGAGGGCCGCCTGGGCCTCCGTGAAGTCCACCAAGACGTCCACGGGCGTGCGCTCCAGCAGGCGCCGAACGTCCCGATCGATGGCCACGCCGAGCTTCCCGATGCCCGCGGCCTCTCCCGCGTCGCGGCCGGCCGACCGGCGGCCAAGCGCCCCCACCAGCTGCAGGTCAGGCTCCTGGGCAACTGCCGCCACCACTTCCCGGCCCACCCTGCCGGCGGCCCCTGCGACCGCGACCCGAATCGTCGGCACCGGCTGCACCTCGCTTAACGCGGCCCTGCGGCTGGCCGTTTGTTTCATTGTCAGCCTGGGTGCCAAAAGCGTCAATAGGGGGAGAGAACGTGCAAAAGCGCCCGCCGGGTCAGCCTCTGGAGAGCCGGCGGGCGCCC
>JBFMCJ010000350.1 GCA_040754675.1 Bacillota bacterium | reverse complement strand
TGGGGCTTGTCGGACGGAGTTCGAAACTGTCTCTTTTGCTGCGGCGGGCGCGTCTTGTCGCCTCTCTTGACTGCCCAGTGTTGATTATCGGGGAGACGGGTACGGGGAAGGACCTTCTTGCCCGGTACATTCACGCGTGTGGTCCCCGGGCGAGATCGCCTTTCGAGGCCGTAAACCTTGCTGCGGTTCCAGAAACGCTCTTTGAGTCGGAGATGTTCGGTTACGCCGCGGGGTCGTTCACGGGAGCGGCCAGGGGAGGGCGTGAAGGGCGCTTTCAGCGGGCGGGTGACGGCACCCTGTTCTTGGACGAGGTAGGGGATATGCCTCTTTCCGTTCAGGCCAAGCTCTTGCGGGTCCTGGAGGACCGGTGCATCGAGCCAGTTGGCAGCGCACGGAAAGTTGTGTTTCGCGCGCGGGTCATCGCGGCCACCAACCGGGATCTGGAGCAGATGGTGGCCGCGGGGACGTTTCGGGCGGACCTTTACTACCGTCTGGCGGTGGTGACGCTGGAACTGCCGCCTCTCCGAGAAAGGGCGGGAGACATTCCGCTGATAGCGGCCCATGTTCTGGCGAGACTCGCGGACCGGTACGGGCTGCCTGCAAAGCAGTTGTGTGCGGAGGCGCTCGCGGTTCTCCAGGCATACCCCTGGCCAGGGAACATCCGGGAGCTTCGCAACGTCCTGGAGCAGCTGTTTGCCTTTGCTCCCTCGCCAGTGGTAACGGTCGATGACCTACCCCCCTCTTTGGTGGCGGCATCGCGCGGGCCGCGGCGGGTCTGCCTCCCGCCTGCGATGGCGGGCACGGACTTGAAGTCGGCTGTGCGGTCGTGGGAGCGGGAAGTGATACTTCGGGCTCTGGAGATGTCCGGGGGCAATAAGTCTGAAGCCGCCAGGCGGCTTGGGATCACGCGAGCGGCACTGTACAGGAAGCTTTCCGGCTGCCGTTGAGAGCCATGTGGCGCGGGATGCAACCTGGGCCTGCGGGTGTTGGCTGCTGGTGCTGCTGCATGCTGGCCTGGGCGGCATGCGGTGGGCCCTTAGGCCCTACCCGGGCCGTAAGTCTATCCGGGGCGCACGCTGCCCCCCTTCTGATTCATGCTGGCGGGCGGGGCTGCGGCGCACTTTCTGTTGCACAGGCGCGGTTCAACGAGGTAGGCCGCAGGGCTGTATACTAGCCGATCAGCTGTCTACGTTGGTATACCCAGGTCTGCTCTGGATGCGGGGCGGACTCGCCTTGACTGCTAGTTTCGCGGGTCCGCGCCGAGTGGCACGCTTCTTGCACTATCTTCCCTGTAGAGATCTCTTCACGGGGAGGTGCGAGGAGATGGCGGTAGAAGATCGGCAGGAGACTGGATCCCCCGGGGCCCAGGGAGCAATCCGCAGGAACTTGCCTGTTCTTGCTGGTAGGCCCCAGGCACCGGCTGAGACTGGCAAGCGGAGGGTCCAGGACGAGGCGGAGTTGCGGAGACGGCAGAGAGAAGCGCAAAAGCGTGCTCAGGCTGCGGAGCGGCTGGCTTCCAGCACGGCGGAGTTGGCCAGCGGTGTGCAGCAGGCCAAGGCTGCGGCAGCGGCACTGCAGAAGAACATGGAAGGGATCGGGTCGGCGGCGGTTGAGGCTTCGCGCGCGGCGGAAGAGAGCCTGAAGAACACGGAGAAGATCGAGGCCACGGCCAAAACCGCCGCGAAGCTGGCAGTGGAGTCGGCCGAGCGCATAGCCGCGCTGCAGGGGCAGGTGAGGAGTGCGAGCGCGGACATTGCGCGTCTGGTGGACGGGATCAATGCGGCTGCGGAGACCAACTTCCGGTCCGCAGAAAAGGTCGCGGAACTGGAGAAGCGCTCGGATGAAATCGGTAACGTGGTTCAGACGGTGGTTGGTATAGCAGACCAGACCAACCTGCTAGCCCTGAACGCGGCCATAGAGGCAGCCCGGGCCGGCAAGCACGGGTTGGGCTTTGCCGTGGTTGCCGACGAAGTGAGGACCCTGGCGGAGACTTCGGCCGCCGCGGCCCGCGAGATCAGGGAGCTTGTGGCCACCATCCAGCAGGACGTGCGGGTGGTGGCGGGTGACGTGCAGCGGATCGGCCAGGCCGCGCAAGAGGAGGTTGAGAAGGCCAAGTCGGTGACCGCCGATCTGGCCACCGTCGAGCGTGACATGGCCCAGGTGGCCGAGGGCAGCCGGGAGGTCCAGGGGCAGGCCGAGGAGGCTGCCCGCGCGGCTGCGGAGATGCGTGCCGGGGCTCAGCAGGTGGCCTCCGCCGCCGAACAGGCGAGCGTGTCCACGCGGGAGGCTGTTGCTTCCACTTCTGAGCAGGCCAAGGGGCTGGAGGACATAGCTGCCGCGGCGGACGATCTGGCCCAGATGGCCGAGGACCTGAAGGGGGCGTCTGCCGGAGCGCGGGCAGCGGATGCTCTGGCCTCCGCGGCGGAAGAGCTTTCGGCCACCATCCAGCAGGCGAACGGGGCTGCCCAGCAGATAAACGCAGCCATTTCCGGAATTGCCTCCGCAGCCCAGGAGCAGTCGGCGGCCACCCAACAGTCGCTCGCGGGTGCGGAGCAGATACAGCGGAACGCGCAGAGGATGGCGGAGGCCACAGCCGAGTCCGTCCGGGCTGTGGACGAGTTGAAGGGACTGCTCGCGAAGAACAGGTCCGAGGTCGAGGCTTTGATCGGAGGCATCCAGCGTGCTGCGGAGGACAACCGCAAGGCCGCCGAAAACATAGTGGTGCTTCAGGAGCGGGCGCGGAAGATAGACAAGATCGTGGACGCCATCGTCAACGTGACCATTCAGACCAACCTGCTTGCGCTCAACGGTGCCATCGAGGCTGCCCGGGCGGGCAAGCACGGTAAGGGCTTCGCGGTGGTGGCGGGGGACGTGAGGGCGCTGGCCAAGCAATCCGCCGAGGCAGCGGACAGGATCAAGGACATGGTGCGGGCGGTCCAGGACCAGATCGCGGTTGTGGCCAAGGACATCGAGGCTGCAGGGATGGCTGCAGCCAAGCAGGTCGAAGAAGCGCACAAGGTCAGCGAGGCGCTGGCCGCCATTGCGGACGAGATGGGGACCGTGCGGGCCGGGGTGGGTGAGATCGCAAGGTCCGCGCAAGAATCCCTGGACGCCGTCACGGCCGCCACCGCAGCCATCCGCCAGATCGCGAAAGCGGCGGAAGAGATGGCCCGCAATACCCAGGAGGCCAGCTCGGCCGCCCAGGAGGCCGCCGCTGGAATGCAGGAGCTGGCCCGGGCGGTGGAAGAGATCGCCCATCTTTCCGAGGAGATGACTCAGGCTGCCTGATGGTGCAGCCAGGAAGTGCCAGGGAGCAAGGGGGGCGATGAGAGTGGCTGAGGAATACCGTGCGGAACTGCTGGACGAAGAAGACCAGGAGTCGGGTGACCTGGCTGAGGAGACCCAACTGGTCAGCTTCCGCCTGGGCAGCGAGGAGTACGGAGTAAACATCATGCAGGTGCAGGAAATCATCAGGCTGACCGAGATCACCAGGGTTCCCAAAGCCCCGGCGTTCGTGGAAGGGATTATTGACCTGCGGGGAAAGGTCCTGCCCATCGTGGACCTCAGGAAGCGCTTCGGCATGGAGCAGCGGCAGGATACCGATGCGACCCGCATAGTGGTGGTGAACATCGACGACATGACCGTGGGGCTGATCGTCGATTCGGTTTCGGAGGTCCTCCGGATCCCCAACCGCAGCATAGAGCCGCCTCCGCCCATCATCGCGGGGATCGAGTCGCGCTTTCTGCAGGGCATCGGCCGGGTCAACAAGAGGCTGCTCATCCTGCTTGACCTGCAAAAGGTCTTCTCGCAGGAAGAGGTCAGCGACCTCTCCCGCGTGGGCGAGGCTTGCGCCTGAGGGCCGGGGGGCGGGTCGGCCGCTGGTCGCCCGCCCCTTTCCCGTGCCTTGCGCGGAGGGAGGTGGTAGGGTGGCGCGCGTGCTGGTCCGAACGGCGGATCTGGCGGTGGGCTGCCGCGGGGATGTGCTGGTCACGGAGTTCGTGGGGTCCTGCGTGGTCGTCCTGCTTCACGACTCCGTCGCGGCGGTGGGTGGCATGGCCCACGTGCTGCTCGACTCGAGCGTCGGCACGGACGGCTGGCTGTGCCCGGGAAAGTTTGCCGATATCGCGGTCAGTGCCCTTGTGGAGGCAATGGAGCGGTGCGGGGCGTTGCGCCTGCGCATGACGGCCAGGATCGCGGGGGGAGCGAACATGTTCTCCGGTGGAGGAGAGGCGCTTGACATCGGTACACGGAACATCGAAGCGGTGCGGAAGGGGCTCGCGGCGCTCTCCATTCCCGTGGTGGCGGCGGACGTGGGCGGGAGCCGGGCCAGGAGCGTGGTGTTCGACGTGTCAACCGGCGCGGTGAGCGTGAGGGCCGGCGAGACCCGCACCTGGTTGTGAGGCGTGGGTCA
>JBFMCJ010000349.1 GCA_040754675.1 Bacillota bacterium | reverse complement strand
CAGCCCCCAGGGCGAGATCCTCGCCCGGGCCGCAAGCGTGACCCCTGGCTACTACAAGCGCCCGGAGGAGACGAAGCGCCTGCTCGAGGACGGGTGGCTCCATACCGGCGACGCCGGCTACCTGGACGACCGGGGCCACCTGGTGGTCATCGACCGGCTCAGCGACGTGATGCGCACGGCCGACGGAACCGTCTTCAGCCCGCAGTTCCTGGAGAACAAGCTGAAGTTCAGCCCGTACGTCAAGGAGGCCGTGGTGTTCGGCGACAACCTGCCGTTCGTCGCGGCGCTCATCAACATCGACCCCGGCACGGTCGGCCGCTGGGCGGAGGCGCGCAAGATCGCCTTCACCACGTATGCCGACCTTTCCCAGAAGCCGGAGGTGGGCCGGCTCGTGGCCGGCGAGGTGGTGGCGGCGAACCGCACCCTGCCCCAGGCGCAGCGCATCCGCCGGTTCACCCTGCTCTACAAGCTGCTGGACGCGGACGACGAGGAACTCACCCGCACGGGCAAGGTGCGCCGTCAACTGGTCGCCCGCCGCTACGAACCGCTGGTCAACGCCCTTTACTCCGGCGCCGGCCAGGTGGAGGTGGCGGTCAACTTCCGCTACCAGGACGGCCGGAGCGTGGAGATGAGCCTGGTGGTCCCCATCTACGAGGTGCCGACGGACCACAAAGCGGGCGAGGGGGTGGCCGGCACGGACTTCCTGCTGCAGTTACTGGCTAACGGCGTCGTGATGGGCAGCGTATACAGCCTGGCAGCGCTCGGTTTCGTGCTCATCTACAAGTCGAGCCGGGTCATCAACTTCGCGCACGGGGACTTCGTGGCGCTGGGAGCGTTCATCGTGCTGTGGTACGCGACGGCTGCCGGGCTTCCGCTGGCGGCGGCGCTGATCGCCGCGGGCGCCACGTTCTTCCTGCTGGGCCTGGCCATCGAACGGGCGGTGCTTCGCCCGCTTATCGGTAAGCCGATCATCTCGGTCATCATGGTGACGGTGGGGCTGTCGAGCATTCTGAAAGGACTCATGTACCTGGTCTGGGGCCCGGGCTATTTCCGGTTCCCGGCGCTGATCGAGGACGTTCCCATCTCGGTGGGCGACCTCATCTACCTCTCGCCGGTGCAGTTGCTCGCTGTGGGGCTGTCCGCCGCTTTCCTGGTCGCCTTCTCCCTCTTTTTCCGGCGCAGCCAGACCGGCATCTCCATGCGGGCGGTTGCTGACGACCAGCAGGCGGCGCTGGCGCTGGGCGTGAGCGTGCGCCGGGTCTTTGCGCTGGCGTGGGGCGTAGCGCTGGCGAGCGCGGTGGCGTCGGGCTACGTCGTCGGCAACCTGACCAACCTGAGCACCGACGGCGTGAGCGCCATCGGCCTCCTGGTCTTTCCGGCGGCCATCGTCGGGGGGCTCGACAGCATCCCCGGGGCCATCTTGGGCGGGATGCTCATCGGCATCCTGGAAAACCTGACGGCCGGCTACCTCGATCCCCTCATCGGGGTCAGCCTGCGCCAGGTCGTGCCATTCCTCGTGCTGGTTGCCATCATCATGGCCCGCCCGTACGGACTGTTTGGAACGGTGGAAATCGAGCGGGTCTAGACGGCGCAGGGGGCTTTTGGCGGTGCACTTCTCGGCCACCGGCAACTTCAAGACCCGTTACGCCGACGAGATGGCCCTGTTCGTCACCGATACGGGGCGGGCGTTCATCGTTGCCGTGCTGGCGGCGCTGGCGGCGTTCCCCTGGATGGTCGGGGCTTATCCGCTCTTCCTGGGCCAACTCGTGGCGGTGTTCACCATCGGGGCCGTGGGGCTCAATTTGCTGACCGGCAACACCGGCCAGATCTCCCTTGGACACGGCGCCTTCATGGGTGTGGGGGCATACGCGGCGGGCATCCTGAGCCAGGCGGGGGTGCCCTTCGTCCTGGCCGTTCCGCTGGCGGGGCTGGCCACGGCGGCGGTGGGGGCGGTGTTCGGCATCCCGTCGCTGAGGGTGAAGGGCCTGTACCTGGCGCTGTCGACTCTGGCGGCGCAGGTTCTGCTGGCGTTCCTGTTCGGCTGGTACGACAGCAAGGGGCGCGGCACGTCCTACCTGGTGCTCCCGGAACCGCGCATCGGCCCGTGGGTGCTGAGCCGGGGGCCGGCGTACGGCATGTTCCTGATGGCCGCCGCCGCGCTGGCCGTCTGGATGGCCTTGAACCTGCTCCGCACCCGTACCGGGCGCGCCTGGCTGGCCATCCGCGACAACGACCGGGCCGCGGCGGCCATGGGGATCCCGGTTTTCGGGTACAAGGTGCTGGCCTTCTCCGTGAGTGCCTTCTACGTGGGCACCGCGGGGGCGCTGTGGGCGTATCTGACCGGCGTGGTTTCGGCTGAGCGGTTTTCGCTGCTGCTGTCGGTCGAGTACCTGGCGATGATCATCGTCGGCGGGGTCGGGTCGGTGCTGGGGTCGGTGCTGGGCGCCCTGCTCATCACCCTGCTGCCTGAGGGCCTCAGGGTACTGGCCGACGCGCTGTCGGCGGCGCTGCCGGGAGCGTCCAATCTGTTCATCGGGCTGCGGTACTCGGCCTTCGGGGCCGTTATCGTGGGGTTCCTCATCTTCGAGCCCGAAGGGCTCGCCGACCGCTGGCGGGTCATCAAGGCCTACTTCAACCACTGGCCGTTCCGGTATTAGGGACGGCGCGGAAGGGGTGCAGGAAGAGCATGGGCGCGTTGGACTACCGGGTCAGGTCAGGCGTCCGGACAAGCCGGCCGGAGCGGCATGTGCCGCTGGGGGCAGCGGCCGTGGTCGCAGCCGTGGCGGCTCTGGCCGTGATGCTGGGGGCCCCGTCGGTACAGGCCGGCGCGGTGCCAACCGTCAAGGTGGGGGCCATCATCACCTACACCGGCCCCACCAGCGACGTGGGCGTGCACTACGCGGACGGCATTCGGGACTACTTCCGCTGGCTTGCCGAGGAGAAAGGCGGTGTGGTGGACAGCGCCGCCGGCCCCGTCCGGGTTGAGCTGGTCTGGACCGACGACCAGTACAACCCCCAGATGGCCGTGACGGCGCTGCAGCGGTTCATTTCCGAAGAGAAGATCGTGGCGCTCATCTCCTGGGGCACCGGGCCCAACGTGGCCATGAAGCCCGTGGTCAACTCGGCCCACGTCCCGACGCTGTCGGCCTCCTTCCACGCAGGGCTGCTCGAGGCCCCGGGGGCGTACAACTTCTTCATCAGCATGCCTTATGACGACCACATGCGCATCCTGCTCAACTACATCAAAGAACAGCTCGCCCCGGGGCAGGCCCCCCGCATCGCCTTCAGCGTCCATCCTTCGCCCTACGGGCGCTCGCCGCTGGCCGCCGGCAAAGCGTGGGCCGAACAGATGGGCTGGCCCGTCGTGGCCCAGCAGGAGCTCGCCAGCGACGTTCTGGACGCCACGAGCCAGGTGCTGGAACTGCGCCGCCAGCGCGCAGAGTTCGTGCTGTTCCAGAACACGGCACCACCCGTCGCCGTTTTCCTGAGGGACGCCCGCCGCAACGGTTTACGGGCCCAGTACCTGGCCATCCACTACGCCGGCGGCGAGGAGTTGCTGCACCTGGGTGGGGCCAACGCCGACGGCGTCATCACCACGTCGGCCACCGTCACCTGGCCGACGGACGTGCCCGGGATGGCGTTCGTGCGCTCCCTCAACCAGCGCTACCACCCGGACATCGCCGTGCGGCCGCCTCACTACGCCCAGGGGGTCGTGACGGCCCAGACGGTGGTGGAGGGGATCCGGCGCGCCCGGGCGCTTACGGGCGAAGGCGTCAAGGATGCGCTGGAGGCGCTGAACAACTTCGACACGGGCGGGGTGGCGCCGCCGATCACGTTCACGCCGCAGCGCCACTGGGGCGCCGACTACGTGTTGCTCTACCGGCTCAGCGCCCGGGACAACCGGCTCGATTACATCGGCCAGTTCCGGGCGCTGCGGTGAGATGCGGGCCCGGCCGTGCTGACCGTCAACAACATCGAGGTCGTCTACCACGACGTCATCCTGGTGCTCAAGGGGGTCTCGCTCTCCATAAGCCGGGGCGAGATCGTGGCCCTGCTGGGCACCAACGGGGCCGGGAAAACCACGACCCTTCGGGCCATCTCGGGCCTGCTGGATACCGAGGACGGGCGGGTGCGCCAGGGCAGCGTGGACCTGGAGGGGAGGCGCCTCGACCGCCTAGCGCCGGAGGCGATCGTGCGGCTCGGCGTCGTTCAGGTGCTTGAGGGCCGGCGCATTTTCAAGCACCTCACCGTCGAGGAGAACCTGCGCGTGGGGGCGGCCAGCCGCCGGGACGGCGCCTGGACACGCGAACTGAGGCGGGTGTACGGGTACTTCCCTCGCCTCGCCGAACTGCGCCACCGCCTGGCGGGGTATTGCTCGGGCGGCGAACAGCAGATGCTGGCCATCGGCCGGGCCCTGCT
>JBFMCJ010000348.1 GCA_040754675.1 Bacillota bacterium | reverse complement strand
CCGGCTCTGGCCGCAAAAGCTCGCCGAGGGCGACGACTTCTACATGCAGCCGGCCTGGCACCCGTCGGGACGGGTGCTGGCGTTCGTCTCCTGGCGCCACCCCAACATGCCGTGGGACGGCACCCGCCTGCACCTTGCCCACCTGAACGGCGCCGACCCGGCGTCCGGGGAGTTGCCGCGAGTCGTGCGGCTGGAGACCGTGGCGGGGTCGGACCGGGTCGCCACCTTCCAGCCGGCGTTCTCGCCGGATGGGCGGTGGCTCGCCTACGTGAGCGACGAGAGCGGCTGGCCCAACGTGTACCTGTACGACCTGGAGCAGAAGAAAGCGGCACCGGCGCACCCCGAGCCCGCGGACCACGGCGTTCCTGCGTGGCGGCAGGGCGCGCGAACGCTGGCCTGGAGCGCGGACAGCAGACGCCTGTATTTCCTGCGCAACGACCAGGCCTTCACCCAGCTCTGGGCCTACGACGTCGAACGCCGCCATGCGGCGCGGGTCGGCGGCCCGGACGGCGGGCCTCTTTCCCCCTACACGGCCCTCCACCAGATCGCGGCCTCGCCGGATGGCGAGCAACTGGCCGTCCTGGCCTCCTCGTCCGGCATCCCGTGGCGGGTGCTCACGGTCGAGCCGGGCCTGGCAGGTGCTGTGCAGGTGAAGGTCTGGCGCCGCTCGGAGGCCGAGGATCTCCCCCCGGCATGGTTCAGCCGGCCTGAGCCTCGCCGGTGGGCGACCGCCGGCGGGCAGGACGCGTTCGGCCTCTACTACCCGCCGGCGAATCCGGGCTTCCGGGGGGAGGGACGGCCGCCGCTCATCGTGCGCGTTCACGGCGGCCCCACCGCGCAGGCCTCGGCGGAGTGGAACCCGGCCATCCAGTTCTTCACGAGCCGCGGGTACGCGGTGCTGGAGGTCAACTACCGGGGCAGCACGGGGTACGGGCGCGCCTACATGGACGCCTTGAAGGGCAACTGGGGCGTTTACGACGTCGAAGACGCGGTCAGCGGCGCCCGGGCGATGAGCGAGGCAGGGCTGGCCGACCCGGAGCGGCTCGTCATCATGGGCGGCAGCGCCGGCGGGTACACCGTGCTGCGGGCTCTCATCACCCATCCGGGCTTCTTCCGGGCGGGGATCTGCCTGTTCGGGGTGGCCAACCTCTTCACGCTGGCCGCAGAGACGCACAAGTTCGAAGAACGGTACATGGATTCCATGATCGGGCCCCTACCACAAGCCGCGGCCCTCTACCGGGAGCGTTCGCCGATCTTCTTCGCCGACCGCATCCAGGACCCCGTCGCCATCTTCCAGGGGGACGAGGACCAGGTCGTTCCCAAGAACCAGTCCGACAGCGTGGTGGAGGTGCTGCGGCGCCGGGGCGTTGCGCACGAGTATCACGTGTACCAGGGCGAAGGGCACGGCTGGCGCAAGCGGGAGACCATCGAGGCGTACTACGCGTCGGTGGAGTCGTTCCTGCGGCGCCACGTGATCTTCGCCTGAACACGACGGCGCGGCCGCGGCGCCCGCAGCCAGAGACAGGAAGCGCCCCGCACAGCCTCGAACGGTCGCGCAGAGGGGGCCTGGAAGCGCCATGGCATTCCGGTACCGGGGGGTCGTTGAGGGGTTCTACGGCCGGCCGTGGAGCCACGCCGAGCGCCTGGACACGATCCGCTGGATGGGCAGGGCGGGCTTCAACGCCTACCTCTATGCGCCCAAGGACGACGCCCTTCATCGCGCCCGCTGGCGGGAGGCGTACCCGCCCGACCAGATGCGCCGCTTCGAAGAGCTGGTAAGGGCCGGGGAGCAGGCCGGCGTCGAATTCATGCTGGCCATCAGCCCCGGGCTGTCGCTCGTCTACTCCGACCCCGCGGAACTGGACCGGCTCTGGGAGAAGCTTTCGGCCTTCGTGGCGCTTGGGGTGCGGAGCTTCGGGATCTTCTTCGACGACATCCCCCCTCAATTGAGGCACGAGCCTGACCGCCGCCTCTACACGAGCCTGGCGCAGGCTCAGGCGGACTTCACCAGGAGACTGTGGGAGCGCATGAGAGGGCGGGGCCTTCACCTCATCACCTGCCCAACCCACTACTGCGGCGACCCGGAGGTGCCGTACCTGCAGGAGTTCGGGGCGCGGCTCGACCCCGAGATCGACATCTTCTGGACGGGTCCGGCGGTCTGCTCGCGGGTCATCACGACCGACCACATGCGCCGGGTGGGCGACGTGCTGGGCCGGCGGCCCCTGATCTGGGACAACTACCCGGTGAACGACGGCCACATGGCGCCCGAGCTCCACATCGGCCCCTACACCGGCCGCGACCCCGAACTTGACCGCGTCACCCGGGGGATCTTCGCCAACCCCATGAACCAGCCGGTGGCCTCCAGGCTGCCCCTCTCCTGCGTCGCCGCCTACCTGCGCGACCCCGTGGCCGCAACCCACGATCCGCGGCGCGCCTGGAACGAGGCGGCCCGGGAGCTCCTCGCGCCGGGTGGCCTGGAACCGCCCGCAGAGGACCTGGTGGAGGCCTTCACCACCTTCGCCGCCTGCCAGAGCATCAGTTGCCTGTCACCCGGGGAGCCGGAGGCGCTCCTTTCGCTGTTCAGGCGGTTCGAGGATCTCATGTGGAGCTTCCGCTTCGACGAGGGCCTGCGCGAGCTGCAGAAGGGGATCGGGGCCATGCGCCAGGCTCGCCATCGCCTTGAGCGGGCGGCGCAGGGTTTGCCGTTTCTGGCCGAAATCAAGCCATGGATCGACGATTTCGGCCGGTGGGTGGACCTGCTGGAGACGGGGCTGGATCTCATCCTGGCGGAGAGCTTGCTCATGGCGGCGAGTTCTGAGGAGGAGCGAGCCGGCCGGCGCGAGCGGGTCGTCGAGGTGCGCGAGAAGCTGAGGGCAGGCCTGAAGGAGTCCGTGGACTGGCCCACCCGGACGTGCGGCGACGCGGCCCGCGCCTTCCTGCAGCACCTGCTGCGCCGCAGCGCCCTGTATGCTTGAGAGCGGCTTTGCGGACGTCAGGGCAGCAGAATGCGGTCGACGGTGGCGGCCACGTCGCGGGTCGGGCCGGGAAGCGGCGCGTCGGGCTTGCGCACCCGCACCTGGAGCCGGCGCAGGCGCCCGGTGTACCGGGCCTCGATGGCGTCAGCCACCGCCCCGGCCAGGGTCTCGATGAGGCTGACGCTGGGGCCCTCCAGTATCCCCTGTACGACCCGGTATACTTCGCCGTAATCCACCGTGGCTTCGAGCCGGTCGCCTGAGGGGACGGACCGCAGCCACAGCTTCACGTCCACCTCGAAGGGCTGCCGGTTGACCTTTTCCTTGTCGTGCACCCCGTGGCACGCTGAGAAGGTCATGCCCCCCACCTCGACCGTCACCTCGTCGGTGGCCGAAGCCGGCCTCTGCCGGCGGCGCACCACGGCATCGGCGACCGCCGCCACCCGCCGCATCACCTTCACGTCGTGCACCCGCACGATGTCGGCCCCGCCTGCAATGGCCAGGGCCACCGTTGCGGCCGTCCCTTCCACCCGTTCCAGGGGCGGAAGCCCGCCCAGCACCTTGCCGATGAAGCTCTTTCGCGAGGTTCCCACCAGGAGCGCAAAGGGTTCGAACCCCGGCAGGCGCGCCTGCTGCGCCCACTCGGGCAGGCGCGCCAGAAGCTCGAAGTTCTGTTCGGCCGTCTTGGCAAAGCCGAAACCCGGGTCCACCACGATGCGGTCCGGACTGATGCCGGTGTCGAGCGCCAGGCGCACCCGGGCGCGCAGCTCCCGGGCCGAGTCGGCGACCACGTCTTCGTAAGCGGTCAGGTTCTGCATGGTGGCAGGGGTGCCCCGCATGTGCATGACGACCACGGGCACCCCAAGCCGCGCCACCGTACGCGCCATCTCGGGGTCGTGGGCGAGGCCCGAGACGTCGTTGACCAGCTGCGCGCCCGCTTCGACCGCTGCCTGCGCGACCCGCGCCTTGCGCGTGTCGACCGAAATCGGTACGTCGGTCTGGGAGGCCAGAGCCCGGATGACCGGGACCACCCGGCGTAGCTCCTCGTCTTCCGGGACGTCGGCTGCCCCGGGCCGGGTGGACTCCCCCCCGACGTCGATGAGGTCGGCCCCTTCTCCAACCATCTCCAGGGCGCGCGAGACGGCCGCCGCAGCGTCGGGATAGGCATCGCCGTCCGAGAACGAGTCGGGCGTTACGTTGAGCACGCCCATGAGGTAGGTGCGTTCGCCGATGGCAAGCGTGCGGGTTCGCAGGGCAAGCGTCCGGAGCCTGCCCCCGGGGTCCGCGCCGGATGCTAGAATGTGCGAGACAGCCATGAGCGCCACCTCACCGGTTCGGGTCTTCCTGGGCCTGGGTTCGAACCTCGGCGACCGGGCGGCCCTGCTCCAGCAGGCGGTAGAGGCCCTCGGGCGACTGCCGGGGACTGCCGTGGTGCGCCTTTCTTCCCTCT